>DATNOW010000447.1:0-4818 GCA_036703515.1 Chroococcidiopsis sp. | reverse complement strand
GCGCTGACGGCTTTGGCCATGGAGGGCGATCGCCAGCGCTGCCTAGAGGCCGGGGCCACCGACTACCTGACCAAACCCGTTAAGCTCAAACTCCTAGCTCAAAAATTACACACCTTATTATTTCCCTCGAGCTAGCTTATTTCCCTCGATATCATTCTTTTGGCCGAGCCAAGCTCCCTGAGCCAATTACCTCACCGTAATCACACTTTGCTCCCCTACAATACCGATAGTCCGGACTGTCCGCAGCGTCAACGGTGGCTATATTCACCCTTTTAAAACCGACTCAGCATTCTCCCTACTTTCTTCAAAAGCCTTTGATAGCAAGACTTTCCAGAAAGCGCATCAAGGTTTTCTAAAACCAAAGTCGCTATATTAATGCGATAGGCTAATTTAACTCGATTTTTTATACACCCAATTGTCGATATGGATGATCGTCATGACGACTTAGAGGCCGGTCAGACCGCTATCTCCTTTCCTCTTTTTTCAGCCAATCCGGCGATCGCAATCGATCATCACCCGCTCAGGGTTCACCCCGACACACCGGCATCAACGGCCGTCAACTGGATGTGCCAGGGGCAACTTGAGGCTAGGGCGATCGCCTCCCAGCCTGCCAGCGAGCCCAGACAGCCGGCCAACTACGCGCTAGTAATGGAGGGTGAGCAGCTCTGCGGCATTGTCACCGAGCGCGATGTCGTCAAGTGGGTATCAGAGGGCATCGACCTCTCGACCACCCCGGTCAGCGCCGTGATGACCACTCCCCTCATCACCTTTGCCGCCACCGACCTCAACAATCCCTTTGCCGCCTTAGAAACCTTCCGCCGCCATCGCATCCGCCACCTGCCGATTGTAGATGCCCAAAACCGGATCGTTGGCGTGATCATGCCCGAACATCTGCGGCAGGCCCTGCAAGCCGCCCATCTGCTGCGACTGCGGCGGATCGCCGAAGTCATGACCACCCAGGTGGTCACGGCCACCGCAGACCTACCGGCGATCGCCCTGGCTGCGCTTATGGCCCAACACCAGGTAAGCTGCGTCGTCATTGTCGAGCCGCTGCCGTCTGGAGCCGAGGGCGATCGCCCCATCGGCATCGTCACCGAACGCGACATCGTCCAGTTTCACAATTTGCAGCTCGATCTACCCACGCTAACGGCGGCGGCCGTCATGAGCGCGCCTCTGGTCTGCATGCAGCCCGAAGACAGCCTCTGGGAAGCTCACCTGCAAATGCAGCGGATGCGGGTGCGGCGCATGGTTTTGAGCGATCAAGGGCGACTAGCGGGAATCATCACCCAAACCAGTATCCTGTCGGTGCTCGACCCCAATGAAATGTCGCGCACCATCGCCATCCTGCAAGCCGAGGTGCAGCAACTGCACGATCAGCGCCTGGCCCTGTTGCAGCAGCAAACCGAACAGCTCAGCCATCAGCTGCTTTCGACCGAGCAGCGGTTTCAGGCAATTTTCAACAACACGTTTCAGTTTACAGGGCTGCTCACCCCCGATGGCACCTTGATCGAAGCCAACCAGGCCGCCCTCAGCTTTAGCGGTCTCAGCCGTGAGCAGGTGGTCAACCGTCCGTTTTGGCAGGTTGACTGGTGGGCGATTTCACCCCAAACCCAGGCCCAGCTACAGGAGGCGATCGCCCAGGCCGCCCAGGGTGAGTTTGTCCGCTACGAGGTAGAAGTCTGGGGCGTCAACCAGCAGGCGATCTGGCTCGATTTTTCCATCCGCCCGATCCAAGACCCTGACGGCCAGGTGATCTTGCTCATCCCAGAAGGGCGCGACATCACGGCGCTCAAACAGGCCCAGCGCAACCTTGAGTTTCAAGCCGCCTGTAATCATCTGATCGCCAACATCTCCAGCCGCTTCATTCAGCTTTCTACTCAAGAGATTAGCGCCGGGATTCAGCACGCCCTGCAAGAGATTGGGCAACTGACGCAGGTAGATGTCTGCTACATTTTCCGCTTTGCAGACGCCGAGGGCACCTTTCAAGTCACCCACGAATGGCTGGCCGCTGGCATTGAGCCCAACCGCAACCGCGACCAGCCCCTCGCGCAAACCGAATTTCCCTGGTCGATGCAGCGCCTGCACCAGGGTGAAACCGTTTATGTCCCCAGCGTCTACCGCCTGCCCCCCGAAGCCGCCCCCGATCAGCAGGGGTGGCAGTCCTTTGGGCTACAGTCGGTGCTCACCATTCCCCTCAACGATCATGGCCAGATCACTGGCGCAGTGGGGTTTGCGTCGTTCCGACAGGAGCGCCAGTGGTCAGACGACAACATTCGGATTTTGCAGGTGTTTGCCGACATTTTGACCCATGCGACGCAGCGCCAGCAGGTAGAGCTGGCCTTGCAGCAGAGCGAACAGCGCTATGCGTCTCTCGCCGAGGCCGCTCCGGTGGGGATTTTTCGGAGCGATGCCGAGGGTGGCTGCATCTACACCAACGATCGCTATCAGCAGATTACAGGACTTGCCGCCCATCGCGCCCTTGGGATGGGGTGGGCCAACGCCCTGCACCCCGCCGATCGCGATCGCATCGTCGGACTGTGGCAGCATGCCGTAGCCAACGGCCAGCCGTTTCAGCAGGAATATCGGTTTCAATGGAGCGATGGGCAAAAGGTCTGGGTGTTTGGCCAAGCCGTGCCCGAACACGATGCCCACGGCCAAGTCACCAGCTACATTGGCACCATTACCGACATCACCGAGCGCAAACAGGCCGAGCAGCGGCTACAGTCTAGCGAAGACCGGCTCAAAGAGGCACAGCACATCGCCCAACTGGGCAGTTGGGAGCTTGATTTGCAGAGCAATACGCTGCTGTGGTCGGATGAAATCTACCGCATTTTTGAAATCGATCCCCAGCAGTTTGAGGGCACCTACGAAGCCTTTTTAGAGGCTATTCATCCAGACGATCGGGCCATGGTCAACCAGGCCTACACCGATTCGCTCACCCACCGCACCCCCTATCAAATAGTGCATCGGCTGCTGCTGCCCGATGGACGCATTAAGTATGTCCAAGAGCAGTGCCAGACGTTTTACAACGACCAAGGCCAGGCGATTCGCTCGATGGGAACCATTCAGGATATTACCGAACTCAAGGCTACCCAAGACTCGCTGAGGATTAGCGAAGAACGCCTGCGCCTGGCCCTGCGGGCCGCCAACCAAGGGCTCTATGACCTCAATTTGCAAACCGGAGAGGCGATCGTCAGCACCGAGTATGCCACCATGCTGGGCTACGATCCCGACACCTTCCAGGAAAGCAACGCCCGGTGGATTGAGCGTCTCCATCCTGACGATCGCGCCACCGTGGCCGAAACCTATCGCGCCTATGTGCAGGGCGAAATTCCCGACTATGCGGTCGAGTTTCGGCAGCGCACCAAAACCGGCGAATGGAAGTGGATTTTATCGCTGGGGAGCATTTTGGCCTGGGACGAAGCGGGGAAACCCCTGCGGATGTTAGGAACCCATACCGATATTAGCGATCGCAAACAGGCGGAAGCCGAGCGGCTGCGGGCCGAGAAGATGCGCCTTGAGATGGGGCTGCTAGAGGGCATCCTGGATGTCGTCTTGGCGGGCTATTGGGATTGGGATTTGCTCAGCAACCAAGAATATCTCAGCCCTGGCTTTAAGCGGATGTTTGGCTACGCCGATGACGAGCTAAGCAACACTCCTGAAAGCTGGCAGCGCCTGATTTTTGCTGAAGATTTACCGGGGGTGATAGCCTGCCTAGAGCGCCATCTGGCCAGCCACGGCGAAAGTCCGTTTTATAACGAGGTGCGCTACCACCATAAGGATGGCTCAACGATTTGGGTGATCTGCTCAGGGCAGGTGATCGAGTGGGATGCGGCCGGTCGAGGGCTGCGGATGATTGGCTGCCACATCAACATTACGCCCCATAAGCAGGCCGAAGCCCTCCTGCTCAAGAGCGATGCCCATCTCAAAACAGCCCAGCGCATTAGCCAACTGGGCAGTTGGGAGTTTGACCTGCGTACCGAGCAGATCCACTGGTCGGATGAGGTCTATCGCATTTTTGGGCGTGATCTGGCCGTCGGCCCGCCCGACTTTGAAACCCTCCAGCAATACGTGCATCCCGACGATCGCACCCCCCATCAGCAGGCCGTCCAAACCACCATTTCTACGGGGCAAACCTACGAGATTGAGTTCCGCATCTATCGCTCCGATCAGGCGTTGCGCTATCTCCAAGCGCGGGGGGAGCTGATCACCGACGCCCACGGGAACACGGTGCAACTGGTCGGCACCGTCCTCGATATTAGCGATCGCAAACAGGCCGAAGAACAGCTCCGCAATCTTTCCGATCGGCTATCGCTGGCGATTCAATCAGGGGCGATCGGCACCTGGGATTGGGACATCATCCACGAGGCCACCTGGGATCAGCGGATGTATGAAATCTATGGCTTGCAGGATCTCGGTCGGCCCGCCACCTATCAAGATTGGCTCGATTGCCTCCATGTCGACGATCGCGATACCGCCGAAGCCGCTCTGCACAGCGCCCTACAGGGCAACCAAGACTTTGACATAGAATTCAGGATTTGGCGGCACAGCGATGGTCAGTTGCGCTGGGTCAAAGCCACAGCCATGGTGCAGCGCGACCCCGAGGGCCGGCCCCTGCGGATGACCGGCATCAACTACGACATCACCGAACGCAAGCAGGCCGAAACCCAACTGATGCAAACCGCCGCCCAGCTCCAAGCCTCAAACCAAGAGCTTGAAGCCTTTGCCTACTCGGTCTCCCACGATTTGCGATCGCCCCTGCGGGCGATCGATGGCTTTAGCCGCGCCCTGCTCGAAGACTATGGCCACCAGTTTGAT
>DATNOW010000446.1:0-4260 GCA_036703515.1 Chroococcidiopsis sp. | reverse complement strand
GAATCGCCTCAGTCTGATCGAAGCGCTGACCACTACGATTCCGCCGAATACGAGCCCACAGGCGATCGCGGCCCGCCTCGACGCGATCGAGCAAACGCCACCGCTCTATCCACGGGCTTGGGTGATTGGATGGGTCGCGATCGCCTGTGGGGCGTTTGCAGTCTTGGCCGGCGGCCGTTGGGTTGAGTTTTTGGCGGCTACGGCGGGGGCTGCTTTCAGTCTGACCGTCCGCGATCGCCTGGCTGCTGGTCGGCTCAACCCGATTGCAATCACCGTTTTTTGTGCGGCGATCGCCTCTCTGCTCTGCCAGCTGATCATCACCGGACTGGGGCAGGTGGGGCTGGGCACCGACACCCCAGAATTTGGGCTGCTGTCATCGGTGCTATTTTTGGTGCCCGGCGTCGCCTTGGTGACAGCGGCCCTAGACCTAGTGCGGTTTGACCTCGTTTCGGGCATGTCACGCCTAGCCTACGCCATTCTGCTGCTGACGAGCATCGCCGTTGGCATGTTAATCACCCTGGCGATTACGGGAACCCAGGTCATCTAGAGGCAAGATTAAGCGTGGGCAGCGTTAATCTTCAGCACCGACGTAATCGCTATCTTCAGCGCCGATGTCTGCTGCTACGTCTGTCGCAACTTTTGTCGCCACATCTGCGCCAGACTCCGGCGGCAAATCTTTGCGGTTTTGGCTGAGCTGGTTGAGCAAGGTCAACATCCGCGTGCCGCGTTCCAGCGAGCGATCTTCAAGGAAGACCACCTCAGGCGTGCGCCGCAGCCGCATCCGTCGCCCCAACTCGCTGCGGACAAAGCCAGTGGCCGACTTCAGCCCCGACATCGTCATATCCCGCGCTTCATCGGTGCCGTAGATGCTGACAAAAATTTTGGCGTGCTGCAAGTCACCCGATACCTGCACATCGGTCACGCTCACCATACCAATCTGCACACGGTCATCCTTAATTCCCGTCATCAGAAGCTGGCTGACTTCCCGCTTAATCAACTCTGAAACGCGGGCAACCCGCCGATCTGTAGCCATGTCATCTCTCCCTTCTGACGAAAATCAGGCTAATTGCGGTCTAAACCGCGCCTAACCCCAGCATAGCGCGTAGAGTAAAGCCGATAAAAGCAAACGCTGAGACGAGAAAGGCCGTGGTGGCGATCGCCGTTACGGGCCGCTTGAATAGGGGCAGCAGCGGGCTAGCTAAGGTAAACAATACTCCCAAGCTAAAGGTAATTAGGTAGCGGGGATAGCGCGAAACGTTTGTCCAAAAATCTTGCATAACTCAGTTTTCCACCAAAAGTTTGACTAAATAGTTGACCAGTACTGAAGCTGCCCAGTACTCAAGTTGACGAGCACTCAAGCCGCATACGCTTACCGCCCCATTATTTCACGGGACGACGGATGCCGTCACTCGATCCCCACAGCGTCTACCCTTTTTTTGGCGATCGCCCCCACCTCTAGACCCTGTTCAACCCCAAATCCGACAAATTTTAGGCAAAATCTCAACTAATTTTGCGGGCTGAACCCCATATCTAGGGTGATAAATTATGGCGAAAAACCCTACATCTAGCGGAATAATTTCTAAGCGATCGCCTATTAAACGCTACTTACAGTAGTAGGAATAGCCTTATATTCGGGTTTGATTCTAAGTTTAAAAACAGATATTTTTTGAGCCATTTCCCCATCTTTGATGCAAAATTATTGTGAGCATCCAAAGAACGTATGGCCTACTCAAAAACTTTAACCATTCCCCCGCGTCCATTTCTGAAATGGGCCGGCGGGAAAGGGCGACTACTCGACCAATATGACGCATTCATCCCAGAGCGTTTTGACACCTATTACGAACCCTTTTTAGGCGGTGGGGCCGTCTTTTTTTATCTCTTACCAAATCGCTCAAAGTTGATGGACATTAACCCCGAATTGGTCAATGTCTATCGCTGCGTTCGCAATCAGGTTGAGCGTCTGATCAAAGTGCTTTTTGAGCATCAGCAAAACCACAGTAAAGAGTATTACTACTTTGTGCGGGCTAATCCGGGTAGCTCCGAAATTGAGCGGGCCGCCCGCCTGATTTATCTCAACCGCACCTGTTTTAACGGACTTTATCGCGAAAATTCTCGTGGTCATTTCAACGTGCCGATGGGGAGTTACAAAGACCCGCGGATTTGCAATCCTGAGCTGCTGCGGGCCGCCTCTGCTACGTTGAAATGGGCCACCATTAACGTGCAGTCGTTTGAGAGCGTACTCGATGACGCCCACGGGCCGCGTGATTTTGTCTACTTTGACCCGCCCTACCATCCCATCAGCGCCACGAGCTGTTTTACGTCTTACTGCCGCTTTAGCTTTACCGAAGCCGACCAAATTCGGCTGCGCGATACCTTTGCAGAACTAGCCAGTCGCAAGGTCAAGGTGATGCTATCCAACTCCGATTGCAGCCTGATTCGCGAACTCTACCGCGACTTCAATATCCATACGATTTACGCCAGCCGGGCGATTAATTCCAACGCGCAGCGGCGCGGCAAAATCACCGAGCTGCTGATTACGTCCTACTAATACGTCCTATGAATGCATCCTACTAATGCGTCCTATGAATGCATCCTACCTAATGCGTCCTATTCATCAGATGCACTCGATGCACTCGCTGCGTCCGATACAGCAGCCCTAACCGGTTTCGACTCGATAGGACGAAACTCCATGCGGTAGCGGTATAGGGCCACGGGGCGATCGCCTGCTTTGAAGTAATCGGGATCTTGGGGCGACAGATAGATTGCTGTAATCTGATCGGCGGCGATCGCCGGGGAGCCAATCGCCGGGGAACCATCGGCCAAGTGCTGATAGGCCGTCGTGGTCTCGACCTGATTGAAATAAAGCTGGGGTGCGCCCCGAAATTCTTGCTGAAACAGTTCGGTAGTAATAAACCGATCGGCGCTGGGGGCTTCGGTGGCGCGGGCCGTCACGGTAGACAGCAACTGGCGTTCTTGCAGCGCCGCATCGGGGGCGCTGCCGCGCAAAATCGTCAGCTGGCGGTTGGGGTTGCGGGGGTCTACTTTGACTGCTAACACCATCGACTTCGACTGCCCAGCCTGATCGAGATAGGCCCGCGCCAGATTCAGCCCGTTAAAGGCGCGATCGGAGACGAGGGCGGGGGTGGGGGGCTGTCCCCAGGGTAATTGAGGCAGTTGGAGCGAAACTTGAGGCGATCGCTCCCCTACCTGACGCACAAACCGAGCCTGAAACGGCACCGGCTGCCCGACATATTGACGGTTACCCTCAAAGCCTGGTGTCGTCAACTCCGGGGCCAGGGGTGCCACCAAGTCGACTAGAGTCGTCGTCACATCCCAAGTGCCGGCAAACCAGTCAGGATAGGCCAAATCACCCTTAGCGGGCTGGAGCGCAGGCAAACTCTGCCATTCAGGAAACTGAGCGATGCGGTCGGCTAGGGGGCCAGCCCAGACGCGATCGCCCATGCCAACTAACCCCAAACCCACTGCCCATAGCCAGCCAGTCAGTAAGAATAGGAGAAGCGATCGCCGCATCTCAAACCCAAGCATCAAAACGTCATCACAGGGCTATTGATACCCACCGATTCCAGGCTGTTGCGATCCCAGACTTGCCCATCTAGCGCCATCTGCTCAATCACACTCGCTAGCCTCAGCGCCTTCAGCGCCTGCTCACCGCCCACCGACGGCTGCACCCCACCTCGAACGCAGTGGACAAAGTGCTCTAGTTCAGCATGCAGCGGCTCAATATTGCTGGTATAGACCTTTTCGATCAGCCCATCTTGGCGATAGAGCACCTGCCCATAGTCGGTCGAGCAGTTGGCTGTGGTTTGGCGGTGAATCAAAATTTCATTGTTGAGAAAATCTGCTTCGGTCAGCGAACTGCGGCAGTGGGCCGCAATGCGACGGATTTTGCGATGGGTAACTTTGCTGGCCGTCAGCGTGGCCACAATGCCGTTGCTAAACCCAAGCGTGGCCGTCACATAGTCGAGATAGCCCGAATCGGCCGCGTGGCTACCGCTAGCCGTCAAACGCACCACCGACGCCCCGGCAAGCTCTAGCAGCAGGTCAATGTCGTGGATCATCAGATCAAGCACCACCGACACGTCATTAGCCCGATCGGAATAGGGACTCATGCGATGGGCTTCTAGCGCCAGCAACTCTTCGGTCTTGAGCACCTTGCTCAACTCTTGGAAGGCGGGGTTAAACCGCTCGATGTGACCTACCTGCAAAATTCGGTGCGATTCGGCGGCGGCGTTGACTAGG
>DATNOW010000445.1:0-4478 GCA_036703515.1 Chroococcidiopsis sp. | reverse complement strand
GCGACAACCCCCGTAATCGCCGCAGTCCGGGGTTTGATCTTGCGTTTGGGCAATTCTAAACTGGCGGCCACATAGAGCGCTTGCAGCCGCGTTGGGGCAGGGCGCTTGGTGGTCGATTGCTCTAGCCAGCGCTCGGCCCGCGTTAGCTGCCGCCCCCGCAGCAAAAAACTGTCATCGCGGTCTTCCAACTCCCATTCCATCGCCCGGATTTGCAGGCGGGTGTGGTCGCGCACGTAGGTCAGATCGGTTTCTAAGGCGCGGACAAGTTCGCCAAAATTGGGCAAAAAGTCGCCTTGATGCTTGCGAAAGTCAACCCATTGGGTCGTGGCCAGCGCTGCTGGCAGATCGGCCGGTGATACGTCCCGATACATCACGGGAATAATCCGTTTGTTGAGCTGTTTGGCGTGCTCGACTTCGCTTTCGCAATAGGGCGACTCAATCGAATTGGGCGAAATCACGAACAAGAAGTTATCGGCGCTCTCGATACCTTGGAAGATTTCCTGCTGGAAATCGCTGCCCGAGGCGATGCTTTCTTGATCAAACCACGTGCTTTTGCCGTGGGTTTGCAGCGCATTGTTGAGCTTGCGGGCAAAGTCAGAGTCGGCCATCGAGTAAGAAATAAACACGGCGACCGAAGCGTCGGGTGGATGTTTCTGGCTCTCGACAATAAACTCATCTTGGATGGGCAACAGCGGCTGACGCGATCGCCCCTTGGCCGAGCGTAGCCAAGCTTCGGACTGGCGCAACGCGTGCCCGCGCAGCAGCAAACTCGGGTTACGGTGCTGCTCTTGCCAGCGCAAAGCCTTAACCAACAGATTCTTGTGCTGCTCGTAGTAGTTGGCGTCTTCTGTCAGGTCTTGCAGCAACCGATCGAGGGCAGCCCGCATCTGCGTCGGGTCGTCGTGGCGGCTAAAGTCGATCGCCTGAATCGCTTGCAATTTAGCGCTGATCGAGGCGAAATGCTCGTCTTCATCGCCCAAGCGGTCATAAATTTGGCTGAGCCCGCGCTTTTGGCGGCGATTAGCCGCACTGGCAGCTTCAACCTTCAGCGGAATCACCCGCTTGTTGTAGTTAAAGGCGTGTTCCAACGACTTTTGGCACTGTTTCGACGCCTGTGAATCAGAAGAGAGCAAGAATACAAAATTATCGGCACGCTCAATCCCGCGCCTGAGGGCATCATCGGAGGTGTTTCCGGGCTCCACGTCAAGCACACTCGACCACAGGGTAAACCGCTGGCGCATCAGAGCCCGGCTAATCACTTTAGCGATCGCCTCATCCTTGGGGGAATAACACAGAAAAACCTGCGTCATCAAATTGTTAGCGTTTTTGATGCTCTCGCAGATATATTCGCAGTGCAAATCCGTCGGTTCACAGGGCGCTTGTTCCCCCTGAAAGGAAACGCTAAGCCAGTTTTCGGCCTCGGTGCGGTCGTCACCGGTCAGCAAATAGCGGGTTTCGCGATAGTGGCGCTCCCACTCCAGCGATCGCGCTAGCAGTTGAGTATGCAGTTCTACATACTCCTTCTGCCGCTCAAAAATCGTCAGCAGCCCGGCCAGCGATTGCTCAAAGTCGTCAATGCCCTCGCGAAAATAAACCCAGTTGATTTTGCCAATAGCCGGGTGCATATTCGCAAAGCAGGAATGCAGCCCTTGGGCTTGATACGCCTGCCAATCTTCCTCACCTTTGCCGGGGTTGCGCTGCTGCCAGGTGTCTTGGCTGATTTTTTCAACATGCAGCAGGGGGATAATCCGCTTATTGAGCCGCAGGGCAAGCTCAATTTCTTTTAGACAGTAGGGCGAGTTCACCGAATGCGGCGAGATCACAAACAAAAAGTTGTGGGCTTTCTCAATGCCGTCGTCAATCTGGTTTTGAAAATCGACGCCTAGGGGAATGTCATTTTGATCAAACCAGACGCGGCATCCGGCCGCCAACAGCCGCTCATACAGAGTTGTGCAAAAGGCTTGGCTATCGGCTCGCCCGTAGGAAATGAAGGCATCCTGAAAATCGATCATAGACGCAGGCAGTGACTGAGGAGAGGATAGAGGCAGGGTGTATGTCAACCGCAAACCTGCCCATATATTATCTCCCTAAAGCGATTTCATCGCCCGACCTGCCTAATGATATTGAAGTTGCGTGCAATTTGGATAGCCGCGATACAAAATTGAGGCGACTAAAATACTGTAATAGAGTGGTTCAAAGAACCAGCATTGTATCCTTGCTCAACATTGGGCTGCTCGCCACGGTCTTGGAGCATAACAGGCTGAACATCAGAATCTTGAACTACGGCTTGGGAGTAGGTAGCAGCCAAATGGAAGGGGTTAGGGAGCATAATCGCGTTCCACTGACCTGCTGATAACACCAGCACCTTCCATTGCGGAGCATCTTCGTTTTGATAGTCAAACCCAGGAGCCAGCGCATAGTTATCGTAGGCTATGCCTTGCTCGGTAAGCGCTTTCTGAATCGGAGAATCGTAAATTGTCGCATCATGAGCATCGCTAAAGGTGCTGGTCAACCAAAGACCCAATTTAGCCTGAAACGCGATCGACCATTGCTGCAGTACGTGCTTTGCCATTAACCTTTGCCTTGCAATACAGATAAATGAGGGCTGTCCCGATTCGAGCCAGTAGATTATGGGGTGCTGCCGTTCATTGGGGCTCTGGCGGACTTTTCCTATGTAATCCAATGAACTGGCGTGTCTATACCCCTATGAATCTGAATTTAGCAAGGATGCGCTAGACCCAAATCCATTGTTCTACGGGTATTTATTTACGAGGATTGAAATCAACCTGCGGAAAATACTGAGATTAGGAGTATTTGTTTTTAGCCAGCCGCAGATTGGGTCACAACAGGCGAACGCGCTACATGAACCTACTCGACGCGCGAATGCGCCCCTTATAGATGGAGCCCGTGATGGGCAAATCAGATGTGCTGCAATCCGCAATCTTAAGGATCATGAACTCAGCATATCTACATTTTTATACTTTGAAAGGGAAATATCCCTGCACTTGTAAAAAATTAACTCTGGGTTTTTGTTAAATTCACAATCCTCAAGATTATGGGTTAAACAACTCCGCCCATTGTCAGGATGGGTTTAGCAGAAAAAGCAGCGTGGCGTCTGGGTTAGATGGCAAAATCCGCCCCAACCCCACCGTGTCACCTGATTAACTTGCTATTGCAATTAGATTGCTATTGCTAAGCGCTATTGCGGCTGTTTTCCTGCAGGGCTTGTTTGAGCAGTCCGGGAATCTGGGAAGGGCGCTCAGCGACGGGGACGCCCACCCGCTTAAACGCAGCAATTTTGTTGTCGGCTGTACCGAGGTCGCTGCCTAATTCGGCAATTTGGGAGGCGATGATGGCGCTCGCATGTCCTAAATTGCGCCCTCTCGGCACCGTGCGTCCGGCGACAAAGGCAATGACGGGTTTATCGATCGCTTCGCCGATATATTGAGCGGCCACTTCTTCGCTATCGCCGCCGATTTCGCCAACGAGGACAATGGCTTCGGTGCGGTCGTCTTCTTCTAGGATTTGCAGCCACTGCTGAAAGGAGGAACCCACAATGCGATCGCCCCCAATACCAACGGCGATGGACTGCCCAAAGCCAGCTTTAGTTAGCTCATGGGCGACTTCATAGGTAAGAGTGCCGGAGCGGCTAATCAGCCCAATGTCGCCCGGCGAGTAGGCATCCACCGGATGGGTGCCAAGCAAAATCTGGCCGGGAACGATGATGCCGGGGGAGTCGGGCCCGACGATCAGGGTGTCGGTTGCTTCGGCCTTGCGAATGAGGCGCACCATGTCGAGGGGGGGCACCCCTTCGGTGATTAAGATAATTTTGGGAATGCCTGCGGCGATCGCCTCTAAAGACGCATCAAGTGCTTGATAGGGCGGAACCAAAATCACGGTTGTATCAATAGCGCCAACCTTGGCTAGGGCCTGATCGACCATGTCAAACACGGGTACGCCGTGCTGCTCGCTGCCGCCATGCCCTGGGCACACACCGGCCACAATCTGCGTGCCGTACTCTAACATGCGCGGAACGTAGATCGAACCGATTGATTCTGTGATTCCCTGCACCAGCACTTTGCTGTTTGCAGTAAAGTCCATCCCTGTCTCCCTGTGGTAATTGATAAGGCCTAAGCCGATCCGATTACTCTATCACGCTCCAATCGGGCGCATTGCTGCTTTAGAGTACAAATTTGCCACGAACTTAAGGCAAGACAGTTTGGTTTTAGACGGGTTTGACCTTGCTGAGGGCAATCGTTTTGGCGATCGCTTCATCGAGGCTGCCGACCACAAACACCGTGGCTGAGCTGAGATGCTCTTGGGCGTGCTGCAGTTGCTCACCCATCAGCCGCACCACTAAGGGGGGTGTGGAGGTGTTGTTGGCCGCACGACGACGCAGATGCGACGTAATTACCTCAACAATGTCTACATAGGAGACGAGATTGCCAATCAGGTTAATCAGCGCCACGCGCACCCCT
>DATNOW010000444.1:0-4793 GCA_036703515.1 Chroococcidiopsis sp. | reverse complement strand
CAGTGCGGTCTATGAAAATGCAGGGCGATCGCTACTGCGTGATCCCTGGCAGGCCCGCGATGAATATATCCAGGTGATTCGCGATCGCAGCCCCAGCACGATCAAGCAGTTTTTGGCCCGCCACCAGGCCCATAAGCTGACTCCGACGGAGCGGGTCGATGCCCTGCGTCTGCTCGAAATGCAGCGCCATGCGCTGCTGATGTATACCAGCTGCGGCTGGTTCTTTGAAGAAGTGTCGCGCCCAGAAGGCACCCAAATTTTGCGCTATGCGGCCCGTGCGGTGGAGCTGGCTGGAGATGTGGCTGGCGTGCAGCTTGAGAAAGAGTTTGTCAAACGGCTAGGGTCGATTCCCAGCAACATCGACACCTTTGCCCACGGTGGCGAGGTCTATCGGCAGCTGGTGCAGCCGGCCCAGATCAGCCTTGAGCAGGTCGCGGCCCACTATGCCATCAGCTCGCTGTTTACCACCTATGCCCGCGAAGAGCGGATCTACTGCTACACCGCCCATCAGCAAGACTACCAATTGCAGCGGATGGGATCGCTGACCCTAGCGGTTGGCCAACTGCAATTGATGTCAGAAATCACCCAAGAGAGCGTTAGCTTTACCTTTGCGGTGTTGCACCTAGGCGGCTGGGATTTCCACTGCTGCATCCAGCCCTTTGAGGGACGCAGGGGCTACAGCCAGTCGCGCGATCAGCTAATCGCGTCGCTCAAGCAGGGCAGCGCGGCCCAGACCATTTTGGTGATGCGGCGGATTTTTGGGGATCAGTCCTATAACCTGCAAACCCTATTTGCCGAAGAGCGCCATCGGATTTTGCGGCTGCTCAGCCAGGAAACCCTGACCCGGTTGGATCAGCTTTATACCCAGGTCTATCGCGACAATTACGGTATTTTGATGGCCTTCCATCGCGACCAGCTGGATGTGCCCCAAGAACTCCAGGTGGCGGCCCAGATTGCCCTGGGGCATCGGGCGGTCAACTCCCTGCGGGCGCTGGAGCGGGAGACCAGCGATGTGCCAGTGACCAATCTCCAGCAATGTTTGGGGCATGTGGGTGAACTGGAGGCGATCGCCACCGAGGCCGACTACCTCCACTGTCCGCTGAAGCTGCCTGAACTACAGCAGATGATGGAACGGCTAATTTTGCGATCGCTGTGGCAGTTGTTCCAATCGCCAGAGCCGGGCATGGCCGCCGACGATTTGCGCTGGCTGGGTCGCCTCGTAGAGCTAGGCGATCGCCTCCATCTCAATCTCTGCCTCGATCGCGCCCAGGAGCTTTATTTGGGCTACTTCAACAGTCACCTGCTGCCATCGTTGATGGCGCTGCTGCAATACCAGCAAAGCCAAACCCAGCAAACCCAGCAAAACCCGGCCAGTGCGCGGCCGACAACCAAAGGCGACATCGAGCCAATTTCTCGGCTGCTGAAACTTGGTCAGCAGTTGGCCATTGACCTCAGCTATTGGCAAGCGGTGGTCGCTGTGCAGTAGTCGGCAGTAGACAGTAGTAGACAAGTAGACAGTAGTAGTCATCGGTCGCCCGTCGCTATAGAATCCATGTCGGAGAGCCCACGACATCGGATAGACCATCTCATGCGCAACCCCTCAACTTTGCATTCTGCGTTTCCTGACGCGTTTCCCCATTGGGCAGCGCTCGGACGGTTTGGTTTTGAGGTCGGCGCGATCGCCCTTTTAATCAGCCTGCGCTGGCTGTTTAGCGGCAATATGGGCTCGGCCAATGAGGTCGACGTGTTGCCCTTGGCCCGGCAGGCGGCCGACCCTACCTGGATCCCCCAAGATTGGTATCTCAACCAACCGGCGGGTTACCGGTTGCTGTTTGCCGCCATCTTTGGCTCGATGGCCAGTGCCTGGGGGTTTCTGGCCACCTCGCTTGTGGGGCGACTGCTTTGCTATCTGCTGATCGGGTCGGGTCTAGTAGCCCTACGCCATACGTTAAAACTCAACCTGCTGCCGCTGCTGCTGGCCGTAGGTTTGTTTTTTGATCTGGACCAGTACACCTTTTGGCGACAGGGGATCGCGGCCGGCGAGTGGCTGGCCCAGGCGCTAGAAACAAAGGTTTTAGCCTACGGCTTTGTGCTCTGGGGGATTAGCTTTTTGCTGTCGGGGCGCTACTTGGGCATGGCGGTGATGCTGGGGATCGCTACCTCGTTTCACACCCTTGTGGGCGGCTGGGCCTTTGTTAGCGCAATGCTGTGGCTGCTGCTCAAGCGACAGTTGCCCCTGCGCCCGTGGCCGCGTAACCTAGGGCTGATTGCCCTGTATGGCGTCGCCAGCGCTTTTTCGGTACAGCCGGTGTTAGGGCAACTGCTGGCCCCCAAGGTTGATAGCCCGATTTCAACCTCCTACGCCTATGTGTTCTTGCGCCTGCCGCACCACCTCAACCCCTTTACCTGGGGGACTCGGGAGTGGGTGCTGCGTTTGGCCATTTGTCTGGTGCTGCTGGGGCTGTCTTACGCCATGGCGCGGCGGTTGCCGCAGTCTGACCCGGCGACAGGGCGGGCGGCCCGCTTGGGACTGGCTGAGTTTGCTTTGGTTAGCCTGATCTCGTTTGGGCTAGGGCTGGCGATCGCCCCCTTTGATCACGACGGCAAGTTTTTGCAATACTACCCGTTTCGGTTTGGCGACGTGATGCTGCCGTTGAGCGCGACCCTGCTCGCGGCCTGTAGCCTACAGCAGTGGTGCAGCAGCAAACAAGCCAGCCAGCGGTTAAAGATCGCGATCGCCCTTCTGCTGGCTCTCCTCTGTAGCCTCCAGCTCAGCATCACCGCAGTCCGAGTCAGCGGGCTACAGTCCTTTCCCGGCAAGACCCAAGGCTTTGATCCTGACCTCAAAGAATTGACCGCATGGGTACGCAGCAATACCCCCCAATCAGCGATTGTGATTACCTCGCCCTTTGACTGGGTCGGCTTTACCTGGTTTGCCGAACGGGGCACGATCGCCAAATTTAAGCTGCTGCCCCAAACCGCCCAAGGCATCGCCGAATGGCTTCAGCGTCTCGATGATCTCAGCGGCAATCAGACGTTTTGGGCGGATTTAGATCCGCGCAAAAATAATAGCGGTATCATTCGCGATCGCCTCCGCACGGGCTACCGCAAGCTGACAACGAGTCAAGCGGTAGCCCTGATGGGCAAATATCAGGCCAGCTATATGGTCACCGTTGCACCCCAGCGGCTAGAGCTGCCCATTGCTTTTCAAAACGAGCGCTATCGGCTGTATCGTCGTCCCGACTAATCCAGGTGACCTGGATTAGTCGAGTCACCGTCGAGTCACCGTTAAGGATAGGTTTGGTGGCCAGGGCATGGCGATGGTAATATCGACAAATCTTCATTTTTTAGTTGGCTTCGTCTCTCTTTGCCCTCAACCTTGACCTCGCTTCTGGGCAGACTTTGGGTGCTATGCCGACGCTACAGCCCTAATCATCACCTGTTTGCCTTAGTAATCACCTGTTTGCCCCAATCATCACCTGTCTAAGATTGCTGCCTAGGTTCAAGATGATGAGTGATTAAATCTATGATCCTCCATCTGTAAACCTAACAATCTGTAAACCTAACACTCTGTAAACCTGACAATCTCTAAATTAGAGGCTCTAAATTAGAGGCGATCGCCCGTGCTTCCGGTTTAATCCTGCACCGATAGCGGCCATTGCGCTATCCCTTGGGTTAGTCATCCCCCGACGTTATTCCTAGGTTCCATGCTTTCTCGACTTAATCAGCGCATCAGCGGTGGCTTAGCGTTCCCGGCGCTGCCCATCCTCATTATTGGTTTTGGCATCTACATTCGGATTGTGCAATATCTGCACAACCGTGCGCTCTGGGCCGATGAGGCCGCGCTAACGCTCAATATTCTTAACCGCTCCTACCTCGAACTATTTCTGCCCCTCGACAATGAGCAGGGCGCACCGATTGGGTTCTTGCTGGTGGAACGGCTGATGGTGCAGCTTTTGGGAAGCAGTGAATTTGCCCTGCGCCTGTTTCCGTTAATCTGCGGCATCGGATCGCTGTTTTTGCTCTACATTTTGGCCAAACGGCTGCTGCTGCCGTCGGCGGTGCCGATTGTGCTATGGCTCGCGGCCAGTTCCGATCGCCTGATTTACTATTCGTCTGAAGTTAAGCAATATTCGACCGATGTCACCATCGCGCTGGCGCTGACGCTGTTTTTGCTATCGATCCGCGAGCAGCTTTACCGTCCTCGGGCGGTGGCGCTCACAGCGGCAGTGGGCAGCATGGCGATTTGGTGGTCTCATCCGGCGATTTTTGTCTTGGCCGGGGTAGAACTGGCGTTTATCTTGACCGATTTGCTCCAGCGCAAAAAACTCTACGTCCTAGGCAAGCTGCCGATTTATGGAGCCTGGCTGCTGAGCTTTGTCGCATTTTACCTATTTTCGCTACAGCGGCTGAGCAACAACGACGTTTTGCTGACCTCATGGACTGGCCGCGGGCTGCCGCCATCGCCGCTGGATCTGGGCTGGTCAATTCGAGCCCTGTCTGAATATTTTTACAACCCCGTTGGTTTTGTCGGCGCGTTTAAGGCGATCGCCATCTTGGCCGCGCTGATGGGCTGCATTTCCTGGTTTCGGCGCAAACCTGAAACCCTGCTGCTGATGGTGCTGCCAATTGCCGTCACCCTGTTCGCCAGCTACCTCGACAAATATCCGTTCAACGGTCGGCTCATTCTGTTCCTCTATCCCTTTGCGGCCATGGCGATCGCCGAAGGGTTTGAATTTATGCGGCTTGGCCTAAAGCCCAAACTGTTTGCACCGCTGGCGATCGCCATGGCC
>DATNOW010000443.1:0-2241 GCA_036703515.1 Chroococcidiopsis sp. | reverse complement strand
GCAATATTAGCGATCGCAAGCAGGCTGAAATTGCCCTGCAAGAACTCAACCAGGAACTCGAAGCCAAGGTGGCCCAGCGCACCGCCACCTTACAGCGGCAAGAAGCCCAACTGCGCAACCTGTCGAGCCGCTTAGAACTAGCGGTCAAATCGGCCCAAATTGGCATCTGGGACTGGGATATCCCCAACAACCACATGGTCTGGGACGATCGCATGTGTGAACTATATGGCATTGCGACCGCAGACTTTCCTGGCAACGTCCAAATTTGGGAAGACCGTCTGCATCCCAATGATATTGCTTACGCCAAGGATGTGTTGCAGCAGGCCTTGGCCGGTGAACGAGTGTTTGATCCTGAATTTAGAATCGTGCTGCCCAATGGCACGGTGCGCACCATCAAGGCCTATGCCCTATTGCAGCGCAATCCTCAAGGCCAGCCGCTGCGGATGACTGGGATTAACTACGACATTAGCGATCGCCGCCTGGCCGAAGAAACCCTGCAAAAAACTAATCTAGAACTGATGCGGGCCACCCGCCTCAAAGATGAATTTTTGGCCAACATGAGCCACGAGTTGCGCACCCCGCTCAACGCCATCCTAGGGATGACCGAAGGCCTGCAAGAAGAGGTGTTTGGCCCCATTAATGAAGCGCAGAGAAAAGCCCTGCAAACCATTGAACGCAGCAGTAACCACCTGCTAGAGCTGATCAACGACATTCTCGATCTGGCCAAAATCGAGGCCGGCCAAGTAGAGCTGCACTGCGCCCCCACCAGCATTGGGCCACTGTGTCGGTCGAGTTTATCCTTCGTCAAGCAGCAGGCGCTCAAAAAGCAGCTTGAGCTAAACCTCCAGGTGCCCCAGCACCTCCCCGATCTGCTGATCGACGAACGCCGCATCCGCCAAGTGCTGATCAATCTGCTCAATAATGCGGTCAAATTTACTCCAGAAGGCGGCAGCATCACCCTTGCGGTCACCCTTGACAGCCTTAGTGCTTCATCGAGGCACACCACTACCCCGCGTGCCAACCTCAACCCAGTTCACCACGTTTCCTTTGCCGTCATCGATACGGGCATTGGCATTGCCCCAGACGACTTAGAGCGATTATTCCAACCTTTCATTCAGGTGGATAGTGCCCTCAATCGCCAATATCAAGGCACGGGGCTAGGGCTATCGCTGGTTAAACGGATTGTTGAAATGCACGATGGCACGGTCGATGTTCACAGCACCGTCGGGGTCGGTAGCCGCTTTAGCTTTACCCTACCGTGCTCTGAGTATGTCGGGCCGTTGCCGTTGGCGACCTCTCCCGCCGCAATGCCAATATCGATAGATGCCATAGATGCCGATAATAGCGCTGTGCCAAGTTCACAGCTAATTTTGCTGGTCGAAGACAACGAGGCCAACATCTTGACGGTGTCGGGTTATCTCAAGGCCAAGGGCTATCGGCTGATTGTGGCCAACAACGGCCAGGAGGCGATCGCCCTAGCCCAGTCAGAGCACCCCGATTTGATTTTGATGGATATCCAGATGCCCGGTATGGACGGCTTTGAAGCCATGCGGCGGATTCGCCAAAATCCGGTGATCGGCGATGTTCCGATGATTGCCTTAACCGCCCTGGCCATGTCAGGCGATCGCGATCGCTGCCTCGCGGCCGGTGCTAACGACTACATCGCCAAGCCGATTAAGCTCAAACAGCTCGCTGCTACCATTCAGCAGTTTTTGTCTAGCTGATCGCTAGAGCGACACACCCCAAAGGCGGCTATGTTTCGGTCAGCCAGTAAAATTGATAGCCCTGTAGCTCAATCGTGCTGTTGGTGCTGTCGGTACTGTCATCTTGGTTGGGCTTTCGACCGCTGTAGAGATCAATAAATTGACCATAGGGTTTAAAGCCAGCGTTGCTAATCGTTTCCAAGCTTAACGATTGGGGATGGGCGTTAAAATTAGCCAAAATCAACACTTTTTCGGATGGCCGCTGATGATTAAACCGGACAAAGCCTAGTAAATGCTCATTCTCTAATTGCAGCAGTTCGCGGTTGTTAAAATCAGCAAATGCAGAGATTTCCTTGCGAATCGAAATCATCTTTTTCATCGCATTGAAGATCGTGTATTCTACTGTGCCTTGCTTCTTGCGCAGTTCCGCATTTTCCCAAATAATTTTGGGGCGATGCACCCAGCGATTGTCATTACTTTTACTGGGGTCATTGGCATAGCTGTAATCGTTGAGCACCCCCAGGGCATCTCCGTTATA
>DATNOW010000442.1:0-12762 GCA_036703515.1 Chroococcidiopsis sp. | reverse complement strand
CAGAAAAATCGGGATGAAATTGGTATAAAGAAATTGGCAATTTTCCAAGAACCTGCCGCAAATTGCTGATGACAGTTTTTTTTCGCTGTATATTAACCTAAGAGATGAAACGAGATCTGATCGGCTGCCCATATAGCTAGGTATACGAAAAAGATTTTTTAGGTCTTAATTAATTGATCTGCATAGGCTGCCAATTTAAGACCATCTCTGATATTTAAGACGTTTCTCGTATCTCAACTCCTACAGAATATCAGTGTTCTTACACTGATTTTTCATTTGTCTATTCAACTCTTATAGTAGGCTACTCAACTCTCACATCAGCCCTGTGAATTTTAAGCAATACTTGTTTGGATGTTGAATTCACCCTAAATAATCCATCCAAATGTTGTTCAGTGTAGTTGACATGGGCATCCTAGATGATGAACAACATGAGCTCCAATAGCGCAATCTAATGATGACCGAGCAAGCATCAACAGATTGTGCAACGCCTTCAATAACTCCTAAGACGTACACCTTTACCTTGCTGAAGCGCTGTTAACCCTTATCCAAATTGCAGACCGATTCATCAGAATCGTCTCATCCAGTCAATCCTTATCCCTAATTCTGGTATGACGCTCAGCTGACTTCATCTAGTCAATGCTCTACTAACTTTGCGTCCCCTGATATATCAGCGCAAATCTACCTTTACAGTTTGCTGCAATCAGGCTTACTGAAACTCCTATAGATAGGCTGACTAAGGTTTAAGGCGACATCTACCCTTGGTGCAAATTCAAGGTTTTAGGTCAGCTACGCTAAATTTCAAGGTCTCGAATCTAAGCGTCTCCAGCAAGCGTTTAAATTGCTGCTGTCTCTCCACCAAATTCTTAGGATGCGAGTAACCCGAGTATGAACTTTAATCTTTATCAAACAGAGAATGAATCTAGCGAAGGGTTTGCCAGTCTGGGTGACTCCAACAGAGATTTGCGATCGCCAGTAATGGCCCGTCTGCGACGAGGTGCACTCGTTAGCTTTACAAGAGCAACGATTCTATTTTTGCTTGATATTGGGCTGGTTCTAAGCGCATGGAAATTAGCAATTTCCATAGGAGGAACGGGCAGTTCCAAGTTGTTTCACCAAACTTCTCTGATACCGTTAATTTTAGTTGTCAACCTTAGCATCTTTATATCCAGTGGTCTTTATCGGGCAGGGCACCGACGCAAAGATTACGTTGGTATTGTCAAAGCTATTTCGCTATCATCCGCTTTACTACTATCCATCGCCTATCTCTCTGGCAACAATGAAGCGGTTTCTCGCCCCACATTTTTGCTATTTTGGCTGCTGAGTATCATCTTCATTTGTGCAGGGCGCTTTGCGTTTGATTTTGCAACGGAGGCTGTGCGTCGCCAAGGGCGAGTTTGTTACCCTGTATTTCTGATTTCCTATGAAAGTGAACGGCAGCGCAATGCCAATTTAATCAATCAAGAAAATCGCTATCGCTTGATCGGTTATGGTGATGCAACCTGTCTGGATCTAGAGAATCGGCAAGAAACATTTGCAAAACTGCAAAAATTAGGCGTCAGTGAAGTCTTTGTCTCATGGCAAACCATTAAAGATAGACTGCATCTGTGTTGGCACTTCCAAAACGTCGGTATTACTCTGCGAATTTTGCCGACAGAAACAGAATTGCTTTTTGCTAAGTCTGAAATCTTTGTCATCGGCGGTGTCCCTTCTCTAACCGTCCCGACGCCAGCCATCATTGGCAGCGACTATTGGCTCAAACGGATATTTGACTGGAGCTTTGCGGTTTTCTTGCTGATCGTTTTCTCTCCGCTTTATCTACTCATTTCAATCTTGATCAGACTTGATTCACCCGGGCCTATCTTTTTCCGTCAAACTCGCATTGGGCTACACGGGCGTCAATTTAAGGTGTGGAAGTTCCGGACGATGGTTGTCAATGCAGCGGAACTGCAGAAAAACTTAGAAGCACTCAACCAAAATAAAGATGGTGTCCTTTTCAAAATCAAGGATGATCCGCGCATTACTCGCCTAGGTCGCTTCCTCCGCCGTTATAGTCTCGATGAACTGCCCCAAGTGTTTAACGTCCTGCTGGGAGAAATGAGCTTCGTCGGGCCGCGTCCACTACCCATTCGAGATGTCGAAAAATTCCAAGATTCTCACTTCATCCGGCAAGAGGTGCTGCCTGGAATTACAGGATTGTGGCAGGTCTCGGGACGTTCAGACATCGATAATTTTGATGATGTTGTTCGGCTCGATGCAAGCTACATCGAGACTTGGTCAATCTGGATGGACATCAGTATCATCCTGCGCACCGTACTGGTGATTTTTCAGAAAAAAGGTGCATACTAAAGCGGTTTCTGATTGCCTGCTAGGCTGTTTCACGCTGAGAATTAAGGATTCAGCAAAACCGCACACTGTGCAGGCGGGTTTAGGCGAGGAATGGACTCTGCCTGAAGGAATCTGGGCAAAATCTGCCCTTACTCAACCTGACACCTTATTTCATTGCCATCCCTAGGTAGAACTCGAGATTCATAGCTGTAATCAACAGTTCTCCTCAATCAACTGTTCTCATTAAACCCTTCTAACCTTCCTTGCGAATAGCTGAGAGCCACCTCCCCATGACTCTCAGCTATTCGCGTTTTGCGCATTCTTGCTGCCCACACACCACGGTGCCCTTCGCCTATCAATTAAGTCATTCATATTTCGCTTCAATTTGTATAGGGTCGGCTGAGCCGTGCAATGCCATAGGAGTTTGCGGGAAAAGCTCCGAGGGGCATATCTTGTACCATTTTTTATGAAGACCCAACAACTCTATGCCCCTCTGTAGTCCTGCTTGGCAAGGGAGGACAGATAGCCGAGGAGCAATCAGGCACAGCCTCATATAAAACCTCATAAAACAAAAAAAGGGTCTCGTAAGTATACGAGACCCTTCACTTAAAAAATGTGAGGTAGCTTAGCCAGCAATCAGCTTAGAAGCTGAAGGTGGTGCGCAGAGTACCAACAACTGCATCATCAGCTTGGTCTTGGATGACATAAATCAAACCAGGGGTCAAGGTGATGTTGTCGCTGACAGGGAAGCGATAGAAGGCGTCGATCAGAACGTCGTTATCTTCGCTGAAGCCAGGGAATGCACTGCTGCTACCAACATAGGTAGGAACACCAACAATCAGACCGAGTTGGCTACCTGCGATACCCAAGTCGTTGACGCCGATGTAACCAGCGTAGGTCCAGTTCTCGGTTTCAGTGGTAGAACCTTCGAACACGTCAGCATCGATGTAGCTAAACCAACCACCAACGAACAGAGCGTCAGAAACGTTGAATTGAGCGCTTAGACCGTAAGCATTAATGCTGGTCGGGCCATCGCTGGTGAGACCATAAGAGTTGGAGTAGGTCAGAGCAGCGGTAATCGGGCCGGGAGTAAAGGTCAACTGACCAAAGGCAGTGTAGTTGCCGTTGAACAGACCAGAATCAGTACCAGCATCATCACCGGTGTCAGACAGGTAACCACCACCCAACTGGATAGAATCGGTAAGGTCGATGGTTGCACCAGCACCAATACCTTGGAAGCCCACATCATAAATGGGGTTGTAACCAAAGTAGGAGATAGAACCTTGCTCAGGATCGTCAAAGGAGCTAACGGTGGTAACGATGTCAGAAAGACCACCGTTCACAGCTTCTAGGTAAATCGTTGCAGGGCCGAGGGGGAAGTAGTATTCCAAGCGAGCCAAGCGGAAGTCGTTACGACCAGCGCCACCGTCGTTGTCGGTGTTGGTGCTGAAGGAATAGATACCGTCGAAATCAGACTCAAAGTTGCCAGCTTCCAAGCGAGCGCGCAAACGATCTTCGCCAGTGAAGCTGGTGTCAAAGTTCAAACGAACGCGGCTGTTGAATACCACGTTATCTTCGTCACCGAAGCCATCAAAAGGAGCGCCCAACGCGAAGATGGTGCGACCACGCAGTTTGGTGGTGGTGGAGAACTGGTTGGCTTCGAGTTCGTCAACGCGAGCTTCGAGAGCGTCAACGCGACCGCGGAGGGTAGCGAGCTCAGCTGCGAATTCTTCTTGGAGACGACGGATGGTGTCGAGGTCGCTGAGGTCAATGCTATCGATGATTTCGGTAACACGATCCAAGCAAGCGTTCAAACCAGCGGCGAATTCATAACGGGTGAGGAAGTTACGACCGCGATAGGTTTGGTCAGGATAACCTTCGAGACAGTCGTAGCGCTCAACCAGGTTTTGCAGCGCTTGGTATGCCCAGTCGGTAGGCAGAACGTCAGACAGTTGGCTGATGGAGGTCACCTGAGCCATGGAGCTGTCTTCGTTGCCAGCTTGCAGAATATCTTCGAGGGAAGCAACGCTGGTTTCTGGCTGAGCAGAAACTGCAGCGGGAGCTGCTTCAACAGGAGCAGCTTCAGCGGGGGTCAAAGCAACTTCAGCAGGAGCCGCTTCAACTTCTAGAGCAGAAACTTCGGGGATTTCGGTCGTAGCGGTGATTGCTTCAGCAGACTCGGTAGGAACCACAGCTTCAGCTGCGATCGCGCCGGAGTTTGCAAGCAGGGTTGCGCCTAGCAGTGCTGGGGTAACCAGCAAAGACTTCCACAGAACTTTGGATAGCATTGTTATATTGTCCTCACACCTAATGAAACGTGACCACAAACTATAGAGCCTTATAGAACCTATAGAGTTGTATGCCCGAGACTCGTGTCTCCTTCCCTATAGATTATCAGAAAAAAACGATTTTGACTTAAGCAAAGCTTGTAGAAAATATCTTTTATGAATACTTTACTTATATATAGCGGCACCAAACACAGCCTAACTAGTCAATCGATTAAGAAATCACTGCCCGGGCGCTGCACTGCTAGCAAGAGAGAGGATTACAGGTCAGCCGGTTCTACCGTTTGCTGCCAAAAGCCAGTAATGATTGTGTAATCAGTGAGGTCACCTCTCAGGCTGAGCTTGACTTTCAGGCAGATCAAGGGGCGAGCGCCGCAGTTTTGATTTAACGTCTGGGCTACTTTATTAAGCTCGATTAAGCTCGTTTTTTGGGCACTGCGGACACCACTGGAGACACTACCGTGATTAGGTGGCGCTAGGCCAGTTGAGAAATCACCTCAGCTAGGGCAAAGTCTTGACTAGTCAAACCTCCAGCGTCGTGAGTGGTGAGGGAGATTGTGACTTTGTTGTAGGAAATCATTAAATCGGGATGGTGCCCGGCAGACTCGGCCGGCTCGACCAACTGATTAACAAACTTAATAGCTTCGATAAAATCTTTGAATGTACGGACGGATTGGATAGACTTGCCTTCCTGTGTCCATCCCGATAGCTGGCGCAGATGCTCTTGAATTTCGGTTTCGCTGAGTAGATGAGCCATAATTTTCAAAAAAACTGATTACAAAGCTGAATCAGAAATGACTTAAAACGCGTTTTGGCAAAGTACTTTTAAAAAGTGCTTTAAAAAGCTATCCGCTCCCATCAGGCGCAAAACAAACAAAAGCTGTTTTGCAATGGATGGGAGCGGTGTAGCGGGTCTTACAGGTTGAAGCTCAACTGCCGGAAGGATCTGAAAGCTTACCCGACTTCAGAGACAAACTCTGATTGTAGAGAAAACTTATTTACAGAACAGCTCCGGCACACAGCCAGCTCGTCTCAACCTGATGACCCAAGGATTTACTACTATCTGACATGGGCATCACCTCCTTGATTCCTAAACGGATACTAGTGAGACATTTGTGCTTATGCATCAGCACTGAAGTTAATATAACACAAACTTTTAGGGCTGGGAGCGCAACAGCAGCTCTTGTCCAACCTGCTGATAGCTGTCCCAGGCTTCGAGGGCTTTGGGTTCTTTGAGGTCGTAGACGAGCACTCCCGTTTGAGCCGCTTTTTGAAAGACCGAGAGGTGGCGAATGGAGGTCGTGCAGAGGGGCAGTTGGGCGTTGGTGAGGATGGTTTTGATCTGCTCGGCATCGCGGCTGGGCTTGCTGGGAACGAGGGTGAGCAGGAGCTGGTAATGGGTAATACCGAGCGCCTTAAGGTTTTCTAGGAGGATGACAAGGGCATCAAGGGCCAGCACGTCTAGGGTGGTCGGCAAAAGCAGCAAATCACAGCTTTCGGCTAGGGCTAGCAGCTCATCGGGCTTGGGGCGAAGCTGAGTATCAATGACTACGTGAGCGTAGTGGCGGCGATCGCCCGGAGAGCTCCATTCATCAACCACGTCAAAGGGAAAGCTGCCGCGTTTGCCCCAGCCTGTAGCGGAGTGGTTGGGGGCGGCGTCAATTAATAAGGTGTCTGCTTGGTGTTGGAGGTAGGCCGATAGATGAACGGCGGTCGTGGTTTTGCCGACCCCTCCTTTTAAGCTGGCGATGGTGATGATCATGAAGCGTCGGTGGGGGTTAAGGAAGGGTGGATGGGCATCGAGAGCGGCGATCGCACATAGCGCTGCGGAGCCAATGTTAGGAGCCAATGTTAGATTGCGAACTGGGGTAGGAGCTTTTAAGATCTCAGGGTGTGCCCTGTACACATCTTTATTTAACCCAGCCGCCTTATTACCAATAGATTTAGATTTTATGTTGATGCAAAATCAGCCCAAACCCGAGCCGACCTGGCTTATCGTCATGCGACTGCTGAGGTGGGATAAACCCGCTGGGCGGCTGATTTTGATGGTGCCAGCCCTGTGGGCCGTAGTGCTCGCGGCGAGGGGCGCGCCGCCGCTGCCCTTGGTAGGCGTGATTGTGCTGGGCACATTGGCAACGAGTGCAGCGGGCTGTGTGATTAATGACCTATGGGATCGAAATATTGATCCTAAGGTAAAGCGGACTCGCACTCGACCGCTAGCGGCACGGGCACTGTCGGTAAAAACCGGGATTGTGGTAGCGCTGGTGTCGATGCTGTGCGCCTGGGTGCTGTCGACCTATCTCAATCCCTTGAGCTTTTGGCTGTGTGTGGCGGCCGTGCCGGTGATTGTCCTTTATCCACTGGCCAAGCGGGTGTTTCCGGTACCGCAGTTGGTATTGTCGATCGCCTGGGGGTTTGCCGTTTTAATTAGCTGGTCGGCGGTGACAGCACGGCTGGAACTGGCGACTTGGCTGCTGTGGGGAGTAACGGTGCTGTGGACGCTGGGCTTTGATACGGTCTATGCGATGGCTGATCGCGAGGACGATCGCCGGATTGGGGTAAAGTCGAGCGCGCTGTTTTTTGGCAGACTGGCGGCCCCGGCCGTGGGGGTGTTTTTGGCGGGGGCGGCGCTGCTGCTGGCTGTGTTGGGCAAGGTGATGAGCCTCGGGTTAGGGTTTTGGTTGACGCTGGCGATCGCCACTCTGGCATGGCTATGGCAGTATAACGAGCTGCGACCTAAGGCTCCCCATGCGTCGGTGTATGGGCGGATTTTCCAGCAAAACGTCTGGATTGGTTTTTTGCTGCTGGTAGGAATGATCTGGGGAGCGCTGAGCTAAGCCGGATAGAAAACGGGGAATGGCTGGCACCATTGAGCAGGTCGGTGCACCATTTCTGGATTTCAATTTTAGAAAATCAATTTTGGAAAATCCGTTGAAATCGCTCCCATTTTTGCTATTTTTGTGCATACTTGTGTGGAGTCTAATACCGCATTATTTCTGAATACAGCGTTCCCTAAATTAGGCGATCGCAGCGCCGTATCTTTTTCGTCAAAGCTCTCATTAAAGCCTTCGTTAAGGCTCGTTAAAACGCAGTGCCAAAATCTGCCAAACTCCATGGCAAAACTTTATTAAGATCCATTGGCACACGCTGGCACGCAGTCGACTGGCAGCCCCCATTACGCCCGCCGATTGAGCAGACTAACTGAGCGATGAACACTGCGGCATCTGCATTTTGACGCTAATTTTTAACACAACTTAACTCACCAAAGAATGGGATTCTTTCGAACTTAACCTATGAAATCTTCAACCACTCCTCCAGCGTCCCAGCCCGCTAGTTCCGCCGCCAAATCTTCTACGCCTTCCAACTATGCGCCATCGGTGCCGATTTCGGTTTACCGCGAGCTAGCGGCAGAGCTTCAGGCCACCAAAACAATGCTGGACTCGGTCAATAGTCAAAACCAGCAGATTAGCCAACAAAACCAACTCCTGCGGCAAGAGCTGGAAAAAGTGGTGCAGCAAGGGCAGCGGCTTCAGCAGGTATTGCAAACGGGCAACCCTAACCCGGCCCCCGTTGAAGCCCGCGTCAATGCAGAGCGTTTGGCCGAGCAAATTCGCACCAGCCAGTTTAGCGTCGGCACACCGGCTGGCTTTGACGACGAAGACGGACTAGATCGTGAGCTTTTCACCGAGCAGCCCGAAATCACCAACGTCTCGACCAAATCGCGCCCGCCTAAAGATCTGGGTGGGCTGTGGCTGACGCTGACGATCGTATTGATTGTGGTTACTGCATTTGGGGCGGGCTTTATTTTGATTCGTCCGTTCTTATCGAATAACCGATAGGCTCAAATAACCGATGGGCTACATTCGCGCTGCGTCACGTCATGACGATAGCGAAACATATCGTTAAGCCGCTCTAAAACAAACCAGCCGATCAGCGATTCGGCCCATTCGCCCCCCGGTAGCGAAAAGGCGATCGCATCCGTGAGGCGGGTTTTACCATGCTCTGGCGTGAAAATGTGGCGATGTTCCCAACTGGCGAGGGGGCCCTCAACTTGGCGATCGACAAACAATCGCCCGGGTTCATATTCAACATGGCGCGCCAGCCAGCGAACTGGAATCGGGCCCAAAAATATGTTGAATTCTGTCTCTGCACCGATACCTAGACCACCTTCACGGCGCACAACCTGCACGGGTTGCCACGGTGGCGTCAACTGCTGCAAAATATCGGGGCGTTCATAAAATGCCCAGACGACGTTGATCGGGGCATCGACTACAGTGGAATATTCAAAATGCAGCATAGCGGTCTGGCCAAATTCTTTTTCAAAAAAGCGGAAATTTCGCGTTTTTGTAGATCACTCCAGGACATTCCGCGAAACGCTGCAGAACTGCATTAAACGCGGCCGTGGTCTACTGTGATTTACGGTTACTGTAATTTATTGCAGTCTAAACTACGATCTAGACTGCGGTTAGGCGTTTTGGTGGTTTATCGCTAAATCCAGCTTACTCAAAAACCGATCGAGCCGTCGGAGAAACCCCAATCCCGCGCCGAATCAACCCAGCGCCAATGGGTGCTGCGTAGAATCGTGCAAATAGGTACGCTGATTCAAATCTAGGATGAGTTAGTGCTAGCGTAACCCATACATACGTTGGCTTTTGAGCCTTAATCCAGCCTAATTCACAGCAAAAGTTCAAGGAATTGTCGGGTCAGGGTTGCAGGATTGTCGAATCAACGCAGTTAAAATCTAGCATTGAAGCAATTGGCGCAAGTTTGCTAATTCCCTGGCGGGGAAACGACTGCCAATTTGTTCAAGCGTGAGTAGCCAGTTGCAAAGACGTTCAGGCGGTTCTAATTGCAGTTGATGAGCCTGTTCTACAATCCACAATAAACCGTGAAACTTAACGCCTTCTCTTTCACATAGGTTTCTCAGTGGTTTTTCATTGGTTAGCAAGGTTCGATGAAAGTTTTTTGCATAATAAAAATTCAGCACGTCTTGAACGCTGAGCCGACCTATTTTGAAGGTCTGAGCTTTGACGCTCCATTCGATTTGGCTCTCAACTTCTCGAATGCCGGCTGTAATGATTTGCTCAGCTAAACCTGTGGGTTCTTCGCATTCTAATAAAACAATATCTAAAACCTCAGATTCATCAAGCTTTGGCAGAATATCTAAACCTTGAACCAAACCTAAATCAATCAAGACATTAGCGTCCACCAAAAAGGTCAAGGCTTACTTTCCTCCATCCACTTTTGCAGATCACTGCGAATCTCTTTCAGCGATCGCCCCAGTAGTTCTGCTGCTCTGGAAGTCGTAATTTCTTCCTCTAACAGTGCAAAAAAAGTCAGTCTCTCTAGGCGAGTGAGTCGGGATGGTTTGGTCAATATTGGTTCTTCGTTGTGCAGTCCATATTTTTTATTCAGTACGCCGATTTGCTGCCCCATTTGAGTTTTACTAATCATTTCTAACTGCACCGCACGGTAAAGTATGGATCTCATACTCACGCCATAGCGACATTTAAGATCAGCCAAAAGGGGTTCAGGAATCCAACGGTTTCGATAGGAATGAAGCTCTTTCCGCAAGATTTGGGCTGAGAGCGCAACAGCACCCGATAGATGATCAGCCGCTTTTTCTCTTGGATCTTTTTTAATCGTTTTACCTTGCGGTTCAGATGCCGTTTTGTAGTCTTGACGATGAAAAATTAGATGGGCAAGTTCATGGAGTGCCGTGTGAAATTGCCGTTCAGTGGGGTGATTTGAATTGACAAAAATAACAGCGCCTAACTCGTTCGTATAGGCAGAAAACCCCGATACATCTTCGGGTAATGGATAGGTGATAACTTTGAGTCCTTTGCTTTCCAAGAGCAAGAACACGTCTCCTAATGGAGTAAGCTCACTAACACCCAACCAAGAGCGAACATCTTGCGCGACTTCTTCTACGAGATACTCGTCATAGCTTTTTAGTGGACGCTGTTCGGGCAATGCGGGTACTTCATCGAGCAGTCGCTCTAGGGATGCGTAATCGACTGCTTTTTGGGTGAGCAACTGGCGCAAAGCAGGGGTCAAGGCAGAGGGCTGATCGGCTCGAAACAGCAGATAGAGTTCATCGGTCGTTGAGGACTGGCTTGCTTCAGCCAACAGCAGATCAACGGCGATACCCAAGGTCTTAGCAATTTTCGTCAGATTTGCAAGGGAGGGTTGGCGATCGCCCGTTTCCCAGGCTGCCACCGTTTGGCGAGTCACACCAATGGACTCGCCAAGCTGCTGTTGCGAAAAACCCGCTTGCTCCCGAAAGGCTCGGACAGGGTTAAGACATTCCATCCGTTTGAGGTTAGGTTGACTAGGCTAATGTTAGATCTAAAAAAGTAAAAACAAATATTCAATGTTAGATTTACCTAACATCTTAGCCTGTGCGTGGAGGCAGTAGAGCGGGGCTGAAACCATTGATATTGCCCAATGTTGACTTAGCGCGGCAATTCGTGGGCGATCACCTCTGCGAGGGCTGGGTTAAGGTCAAACCAGCGGCCGTCGGCTTCGCGATATTCAAAGACAAACAGGCTGCGCAGCAGGTGTTGATAGCCCGGTTCGTTGCCGATGTTTTTGTGCTGGGCGACGTGTTGCAGCAAAATCCATTGTTCGTCGGTGATGGTTAGCGAGAGGTCGTCTTTGTAAGTGCGGATGACGCCTTCGAGGACGGTGCTAGAAAAGGGTGGATCTTGCTGTTGCAGGCAGCCATAGAGCAGACCAAGCAGGTTGCGGACATGGCCGCCGCTGATGCGGCAAAGCCGATCGAGGGTGTCGGGATGGTCAAACAGATGGGGCATGAGGGTGAGGCGATCGCCCGCTTGAGCTTCAGGAAAGCCCCGGGCCATGACCAGATGGCGCAATAGGGTCATGCCATACTGCTGTTCGCTGCCGTCTCGCCGTTTGACCGGCACCATCGGCAATACCTTGGGTGGAATGCCGCCGCCAAGCCGATTTTTGAGCGCTTCGCCTTCGTTAGAAAACATCAGCGATAGTGGCACCGTGTAGACCACATGACAGGCTAGATCGCGCAGTTGGCTGCCCCGATCGATAAACAAATATTCCGGTTGCGATCGCCCGGCGGCATTGAGTCGGTTTTCGATGCGGTCGAGGTTATCGATAATCACGACTAGGCCGCTATACTGCTTGCGCTTGAGTTCGGCGATCGCCCGCTTCAGCAAATCGTCGTTGATCGATTCCAAAATGCTGCTGGTGCGAGGTTCTAGATATTCGCGCAGGCGGCTGCGGATTTGGGGGCTGTCTTTGGTGCGGGCAACAATTTTGCCAATGCCCACCGACAGTTCAGCCTCGGCCGATAGCTCAATCGGCGTTTTGAGAAACTGCTCAATCTCGTCAAACAATCGGCTGAAATAGCCCGGCCGCAGGCGAATGCCAATATTCTCTAGGCTATAGCTAACCTGACGGGCGATCGCCAGCAAAATGTTGGTCACTTCCACATCGGCCATATCGAGGTCTTGGTCGGCCTCAAAATAGACAACGTGAAACCGCTGTTCTTCTAGCTCAGACTTGAGCCGATATAGTTCTGTAGACTTGCCGCAGCCGATATGCCCCGTAAACAGTTGGCAAGTGGGCTCATCGGGCGACAGCCGCGCGATCGTGCGCTCCAACGCCTCGATGATTTTGCCACCCCGCACCTCGGCAAAGTCGATGTAGTACTTCTCGTCATCGAGATTGTTAAAAACCAGCGTGCGGCTGGGGTTGCAGGCTTTGGCAAAACGAACCAGATCGAGGCTCATGGGGCAGGAGGGAGGCTGGGAACGGGGGCATTTGTGGTGCAGGCATCTTGCCTGCATGGAAGAGAAACAGTGAAGGAGAAAAGGGGGAAGGGGGAAGGGGGAAACAGTTAAGGGACTGAAGGCTGTTTATCGGGTTTATTACTCTGGTTCACTGCCTGAATTCCCTGCTGCACCATTCGCTAACGCAGGCTCTAGCTGTACGCGGCGCAGCTCGGCCGCGTGAAAAATGCTCAACACGTCGTGAGTCCAGCGGGGCAAAATCAGGGTCATGGCGATTTCTTCAAAGCTGTGGACAATGCCGACGATGATCATGATCCACAGGGCGATCGCCGGGTCATCAAAGCCAAACAGGGCAATAGTAGCGGCACACAGCGTTAGCC
>DATNOW010000441.1:0-2323 GCA_036703515.1 Chroococcidiopsis sp. | reverse complement strand
TAGCGTGCTGCTGTTGGGCTCGGTCTATGGCTTGGGAAAGCACCTGTTGGGTGGGGTGGTTGGGGTCTGGGCGGCGACGCTCTGCGTGCTGTTTCCGCGTTTTTATCAGGTGCGATCGCACTATTTGCTCGACTACCCGCTGGTGGCGTGGGTGGTGGCGACGTTTTGGTGTTTGACGGTGTGGCGTGATGCCAAGGGCGGGCTGCGGCAGTGGGGCTGGACGGTGGGGCTGGGGCTGAGTCTGGGGCTGACGCTGATGACCAAGCAAACGAGCGTGCTTTATTTGGCGGTGCCGCTGCTGTGGGCGGGGCTGGAGACGCTGTGGCAGAGGGCGTGGGGGCGATCGCTGCAATTATTGGTAAGTCTGGGCATTGCGGGGCTGATTGTGTGGCCGTGGCTGAGCAAAAACTGGATTTTTCAGCTCAGCGCTTGGACGGATGCCAATGTGCAGGCGGCCCAGTCTGAGGGCGACCCATCGGTGGCAACGGCGGCGGCGTGGCTGCACTACTGGGCCGATCTGCCGGCGGCGCTGTCGTGGCCGCTGCTGATTGTGCCCCTAGTGGGGCTGCTGCTGGGGCTGCTATTGGGGTGGCGGGGACTATTGAGAACCGATCGCGATCGCCCGTCTTCCGTTTACGGGACGGGGGCGGCGTTTCGCTGGCTGGGGGTGTTTTTGGTCAGCTCTTACCTGCTGCTGTCGGCCATTCAAAACAAAGATCCGCGCTACATCATGCCGGTGCATGCAGTGTTGGCGGTGGTGTTGGGCTATGGGCTCAAGCGCTGGGGAGATTGGTCTGGGCGCTGGGTGCGCTGGGGCCGGCGGATACCGTGGGGCACGGTGGGGCTAGCGACTGTGTTGATGGTGCTCAATTTATTTGCGATCGCCCCTTGGGCGGCTCCAATGGCGGCGTTGCTGAGTCCGGAGGGCCCCCACTATGCGGCGGGCGATCGCTTTCCCCATGAGCAGGTGATCGATGCCATCATTCGCACGGAACCCTATCAGCGCGCCAATCTGGGTGTGCTGCACGCGACGGCGACAATCAACCAACATAACTTTAACTATTACGGCAATCAGCGCAATTTCCAGGTGTATGCGCGCCGGCTGGGCAATGAAGACGACTACCTAGAGCAAGATGTGCGATCGCTGTCGTGGTTTGTGGCCCAGTCGGGTCGGGTTCGGGGTGAAACCAAGTCTGTGCGCCACACCCGCGCCAAACTGCTGCGGCTGGCCCAGCAAGACGGTACCTTTCGACTCCAGCAATCGTGGCCGCTGCCCAATGGAGAGCAGCTTCAGCTCTATCATCGTCAGGTGCCCTTGGTTGAGGTGAAGCCCGTCGAGGCTGAGCCTGGGGCCGGGCAGTCTATCCAGGATGCCGTGCAGCTGATGCGGGTGACGGTGCCTAGCCAAACTCCGCCCGGTGTGCCGATCCCCGTCACCTATGAGTGGGCGGGATCATGGCAGGCGTTGCGCCACGGGCTGGTGCTGCTAACCTGGCGCGGGGCTAATCAAACCGCCTGGATTCACGATCACGGCATTGGTCTGGGGACGCTGCATCCGGGGCCGATTCAGGCTAATCAGGTGATCGAGGGGGCAGACGCGATCGCCCCTGACCAGCGGTTTGCGGTGATCGAACGCACGGCCATGCGATCGCCCCAGAATGCGGCGGCCGGGGTTTATACCCTAGAGGCGACCTACCTCGATCGGCGCACGGGCGAAACCTACCCGATCGCGATCCCGGCGGTGACGCTGACGATTGATCCGGTGGCGATCGCTTCCCCTGCGCCCGTAGTCGATTGGGTGTCGCAATTGCGTGACCAGGGGCGATCGCTGCCTGAGGGGTTGTCGGCCCTAGAGGAGGTGTTTGAGGTGTTGGGGCGGCTGAACCTCTACGACCCGATTCAAAACTATATTGTCCAGGCTGAAGAAACCCTGGCCTATCGGTTTCAGCATGAAACCCCCAGCCCAGAGGTCGGCTATGCCCTAGCGCTGACCCAGGTGATGCAGCGCCAGGCCAAAGGGGCGATCGCCACCCTCGAACGGGTAGCCCAGCTTGATCCCGACAATCCCTATGTCCACGCCTATCTGGGATTTGTCAACCTCTATGCCTTTCGCCCCAAAGCCGCCGATGCGGCCTTGACCACTGCCCGCGCCCTCGACCCCGATTCCCGCGAAATTCAAGGGCTGAGTGCTGTTGCCGCCCTGATGCGCGGTCATTTGTGGCAGGCCTGGCAGACAGGGGCACCCCTGCTTAGCAAGCAGTCGTCCTGATCCCCATCCCCGTTCCTTCTCACCCGTCGATATCGTGACCCACTACATCTACCT
>DATNOW010000440.1:0-6292 GCA_036703515.1 Chroococcidiopsis sp. | reverse complement strand
CAGTTGAACAAGTGCAGTTGAACAAGTGCAGTTGAACAAGTGCAGTTGAACAAGTGCAGTTAAAAATGTTGTCAATCGCGTGTTGTTAATCGCAAAAGTAGCGTGAAACTCAAGCAAGGTCTGTGGGTTGGGGCAGCGATTATCGGGTTCTTGGTGGCGCTGCTGTATGGGTATATTTTTGTGGCGGGTGCCCCCCAGTTGGATGCACCTGCCATTGTTCCTAGCAAAGATTTAAGCTTTCAAGTTGAAACCTTCGACAGCCAGGCCATGGGCATACCCCGACGGTATGGGGTGATTTTGCCGCCGAACTACGAAAAGCAGCCACAGCGGCGCTATCCCGTAATTTTTTTGCTGCATGGCGGGCATGATAATGAGCGCGCATTTTATGACAAATATGGCATCACCTCGGTTTTAGATCAGCTCTACCGCCAAGGAAAACTGCCTCCCTCGATTTTGATTAGCCCGGATGGTAACGATAACCGGGGGTCTAGCCCGATTTGGGACCCTCAATATTTTGATGGCCCCAATGGCAATGTGGGGACGCTGATTGGGTCGGAACTGCCGCAGTTGATTCAAGCTCGCTACCGGACGCTGAATGACCCTAAGCTGTGGGCCATAGGCGGCGTCTCCTCGGGGGGATGGGGTGCTTACAATGTCGGGTTACGGCATCTCAATACCTTCCAGGTTTTTTTCAGCCACAGCGGCTATTTCACCGATAGCAGCGGCGCAGAGAATAGTCCAAATCAGTTTATCCAGCAATTTTCTACCGCTCAGCTTCAGCTCATTCGCGCCTATCTGGATGCGGGTGAAAGCGACACAGAATTGCTGGCGTCAACCCAACAGTTTCATCAAACGTTGAATCGGCTAGGCATTGCCAATCAGTTTTATGCCTTTCCGGGAGGGCATGGGTTGACGGGTGCAGATTTTGGTTGGAACTATTTTCATAAACATCTTGTAGATTCTCTAACCTATGTAGGGATGCAGTTTGAGCACGCCGGGGTGCGATGATGTCATCGATTTCTAGTCGTTCTAATTACCCTGGGCGATCGCCTCACCCTCGATTTTGGTTGTGGATGGCAACTCTGCTGACCGCAGCTATGGGCATCGTCAACCTGCTGTCGGCGGTGACCCCTAGTTTGCCCGACCGGATTCGGTGGCTGGAAGAACTGTTTCCCTTTCCAGTCCGCGCTGGGGCCCATGTGTTTGCGGCGGTGACTGGTTTTTTGTTGCTGATGCTGGCCGCCAACCTGCTGCGGCGAAAGCGGCTGGCTTGGCTGCTGACTATTGCCTTGCTAGTAGTCTCGATCCTCAGTCATTTGCTCAAAGGATGGGACGTTGAGGAAAGCCTACTGGCGGGGATTTTGCTGGTGCAGCTCGTGGTGATGCGGCGGCAATTTACGGCCCAGTCTGATCGCCCCTCGATCGCGCAGGGAATTCGAGGGTTGATTGCCGCTCTGTTGTTTACGCTGGCCTACGGCACGCTGGGGTTTTACTGGCTCGATCGCCACTATTCGGTGAATTTTGAGCTAGATTCGGCCCTGCTGCAAACGCTGGCGATGTTTTTTACCGACGACAATGCCGGGTTGCAGCCCACGACTCGATTTGGCAAGTTTTTTGCCGACTCAATTTATATTATCGGGGCCGCGACTTTAAGTTATGGGCTGTGGATGCTGCTGCGGCCGGTGCTGCTGTCGTCGGGTGCGGCCAAGAGCGATCGCCAAAAAGCCCAAGCCATTGTTGAGCAGTATGGCCACTCTTCCTTAGCCCGGTTCACGCTGTTTGATGATAAAGACTATTACTTTAGTCCATCGGGGCAAAGCGTGATTGCCTATGTGCCCAAAGGTCGAGGGGCGATCGCCCTGGGTGATCCGATTGGGCCACCGGCCGATCGAGCAGAGGTAATTATTGGATTTCAGCAGTTTTGCGCCCGTAATGACTGGTATCCGGCGTTTTATCAAACCCTAGGCGATGATTTAGAACTATACGAATCGCTGGGGCTGCAATCGCTGCAAATTGGCGAAGAGGCGATTGTGGATTTGCATAGCTTTACCCTAGAGGGCAAGCCCGGAAAAAATCTGCGCACCTCGATCAACAAAATGGTCAAAGCCGGACACCAAATTGAGTTTTTTGCGCCGCCCATTGCCGACAGCCTGCTAGAGGAATTGCGATCGGTCAGTGATGAATGGCTGGAAATGATGCAGGGGTCTGAGAAAAAGTTTTCGCTAGGCTGGTTTGATCCTGCCTATCTGCGAGATTGCGAAATCGCGGTGGTGCGCAATGCAGACGGGCGAGTGACGGCTTTTGCCAATGTCGTCACCGAATATCACCTGAATGAAATTACCATCGATCTGATGCGTCGTCGCCAGGATGTCGAACATGGCACGATGGATTTTTTGTTTGTTTCCTTGTTTCAACACTTCAAAGAGCAAGGCTATGACGGGTTTAACCTGGGCTTGTCGGCCTTGTCTGGAATCGGCATGTCTAAGCAGTCGCCCCGCTTAGAAAAGGCGGTGCGCTATCTCTACACTCACCTCAACCAGTTCTACAACTTTCAGGGGCTGCACGCCTACAAAGAAAAGTTTCATCCCCGCTGGGAGCCGCGCTATCTGATTTATCCAGGCTGGTTTGCCCTACCCGATGTGGTGGTCGCCTTGGTCAGGGCCGATTCGGGCGATCGCCTCTGGGACTACTTAAAACCCACGGGCGGCTAGAAGCCATGCTAAAACGATTGCTCCGCCTCCTGCCTGCTTTGATCAGCGTGATCTTGCTGATTGCGTCTATCTGGGTAATTCGTCAAGAGCTTCAGCAATACCAGAGCCAAGAGATTTGGCGGCACCTAGCGGCAATTCCCCGGTCGAGTCTAGGCTGGGCGATCGCCCTCACCCTGCTCAATGTCTTCGTCTTCACCGGATACGACACCTTGGCCGCACGCTATGTCCGCCATCCGTTGCCCTACGCTCAAACGGCGATCGCCGCAGCCACCAGCATCCCGGTGAGCAACAGCGTCGGCCTGGCCTTGCTCAGCGGCAGCGCCATTCGCTATCGGTTTTATGCACCTTGGGGGGTGCCGCCGCTCAAAATTGCCCAGATCATTGCCTTTTGCAATCTCAGCTTTTGGCTGGGGTTATTTAGTGTGGGCGGGCTGCTGTTTCTCTTGCTGCCGATCAAAATCCCGCCTAGTCTGCACCTCCCCGTGGACTCAACGCAGCCCATCGGCGCGATTTTTTTGAGTGTGATTGTTGCCTATCTGCTGTGGAACGTATTTAGCCCAAAATCGCTGTCACTGGGCAAGACTACAATCCCGCATTTGCCAATCCCTCTCTGTATTGGGCAAATTGCCGTCTCTTCACTCGATTGGACGCTGGCCGCCGCCGTACTCTATGCGCTGCTGCCCACCCCTGCGGCTGTGCCCTACACTGTGCCTTACACGGCCTACTTTGGAATTTATCTGCTGGCCCAGTTTGCCGGCGTGGTTAGTAATGTGCCCGGAGGGTTAGGGGTATTTGAAACGGTGATGTTGCTCTTGCTGCGGGCTATGGTACCCAGCAGCGCTCTGTTTGGCGCTCTGATTGCCTATCGCGTGGTGTACTATCTGTTGCCGCTGAGTCTAGCGGTGCTCTTGATGGCAGGCTATGAGATCTGGTCTCGTCCAGTGGATTGAGCCGAAAAAATTGAGCCGAGCAGAATTGAGCCAAACAGAATTGAGCCGAAAAAATTAGGTAGTGGCCTCAGGGTTAGTTGGTTCCGGAACCGCCTCAACCCGTTTAAAGTATTCCAACATCGCTTTGATGAAGCTGGCCATCGGCACGGCCAGCACGACACCTAGCACGCCGCCCAGCTTTGCCCCGATCAGTAACGATATCAAAATCCAAGCGGGGTTGAGCCCCGTCAGGCCGCCAATCAATTGAGGGGCGATCGCATTTTCGATCACCAGATCAATTGAGAAGGCCACAATTAATACTTTGATGCCCAGCCAAACGCTCTGAAGCGCCATCAAAAAGCTAACGGTGATAATGCTGAGCCCAACGCCGAAGGGGAATAGCGCCATCACACCAATCGCTAACCCAAACAACAAGCCAAAGGGAACTTTGAGCAACAAAAAAGCAACGGTCATCGCGCTACCCATCAACAGGGCAACGGTGAGTTGACCGACAAAATAGTTATGGAAATTTTGTTGGAGCGCCTGTCGAGTTTGCACCCTCAAGGGTGCAGGCAACCATTGAAAAACACCGTCCCAAAGGCGATCGCCATACAGCAATAGATAGAAGGTCAAAACACTGACAATTAGTAAATCGAGCAGCCGCCCCACGGCATTTAACAGCACCGACAGCACGCTGCTGGTTAAGGTTTGCAGTTGATTGGATAGGCGATCTTGCCCTTGGGTAATCAGTTTGCCAAAGTCAACCGGAAAGTTCCGCGCCTGGGCCCAATCTTGCAACAAAACGAGCTGCTGAAACCCCGATTGAATCCAGCTTGGCAACTGCTTCGCAAATTGATCAATCTGCTCAATTAACGTGGGAATCAGGGTTACACCCAAAGCGATTAATGTTAGCAATGCCACAGTTAGCGTTAATAATACGGCCCGCAGCCGAGGCACTCCCGACCGCTGCAACAGCCGGACGGGATATTCCAGCACAAATGACAGCAGGGTCGCGATAATCACAATCGTGATCACAGATTGAAAATACTGAAACAGTTGGAAAATAATCCAAACATCCAGCGCCACCAAAATCAGCGCCAGACTCGAATTCATCCACCAAGGGAGTTGGTTCGTCCATTTCATAAAACGTCCATTTCATAAAAACAGGGCAGAGAAGGGGCGAAAAAAATGGGTCACTGTTTGAGTGTGCCGCAAGGCAACAGCATCAAACAATGACCCAACATAAAATGATCCACTGTGGGCTCGACTGTAAAGCTCAACCGTAAGCCTCAACAGTCTACTAATCTTCCATGTGGATGCCGCACTCGGTTTTGCCCATGCCGCGCCAGCGCCCGGCCCGCTCGTCTTCACCGTCAGCAACGGGGGTGGTCAGAGGTTCGTCGCCAATGCTGGGATAACCCTGGTCGTGTAGCGGGTTGTAGGTGACGCCATGCTCAGCCACGTAGGCCCAGGAGTCTTTGCGCGTCCAGTTGGCTAGGGGGTTGATTTTGAGGCGATTTTGGTTGTCGAGTTCGACGATCGGCATGATCGTCCGGGTCAGGGCTTGGTCGCGGCGGCGGCCGGTAATCCAGGCGATCGCCCCCAGTTCGGTCAGACCGCGCTGCAAAGGTTCAATTTTGGTGACGAGGTGAAACTTTTTCACGTCTTGTTCCCACAAAGCTTCGCCATAGTGCGCGGCAAACTCTTCGCGGGTGCTGGCTTCGGGGGTCTTGTAAACTTGCAGATCGAGGTTATAGATATCCTTGACCTTGGCCACTAGCTCCAGGGTTTGGGGGAAGTGGTAAAGCGTATCGAGGAACATCACCGGCACCGGGGTGGCGGGCTTGAGTTCGCGATAGAGTAAGTCGGTGATCACGATGTCATCGACGTTAAAGGCACTGGCTTGCACGAGCCCAGTCGGAAAGTTAGCAATGCTCCACGACAAAATTTCGTTGGGGCCTGCGTTCTCAAAACGTTCGTTGAGTGCGTCTAAATCTAAGTCTTCAACCCGGACTGTAGAGGTAGCCGGTTCGGTTGGGGAGGTCGTCATAGGGGTTTAAATCTCGTATCCTCAATATCAACCATCATATCGTACGGTAGGCACATATACCGATGGGGAAACGGGGGTTGGGGGAGTGGTTCGACAGGCTCACCAACCGGGGGGATGAAGGGTGAAGGGTGAAGGGGGTATGGGGCTATGGGTACGGGCGCACCGATGTGCGTCCTCAGAAAAATAGGGGAAGGAGACAAGGGTGAAAGGTGAAGGGTGAAGGGTAAAAGGCGTGGTGCAGGCATCTTGCCTGCGTGTGAGATTCTCCCGGAGACAAGGGTAAAAGACGTGGTGCGGACATCTTGCCCGCGTGTGAGACGCTTTAGCGAGAAGGCTGAAAGCGTGAAGGGAAAAAATGGGGATAGCAGGGAGTGGAGACAATGCGGTTGATTTTATATAGCAAGCCTGGTTGCCATCTGTGTGAGGGGCTACAGGAAAAGTTGGAGCAAATTCACACATTGGCGCTGACGTTAGAGGTGCGGGATATTACGACCAATGCCGATTGGTGGAATGCCTACCAGTATGAAATTCCGGTGCTGGTGTTGGAGACGGGGGATGAGTCGGGGACGCGATCGCTGACGCCGTTGCCTAGGCTTTCGCCG
>DATNOW010000439.1:0-5938 GCA_036703515.1 Chroococcidiopsis sp. | reverse complement strand
CCTGCCAAAGAATTGTGCAGTGAGTGCGGGCTATGCGATACCTACTACATTCACTACGTTAAAGACGCCTGTGCGTTTTTAAATCAGCAGATTCCTGAGCTTGAAACCCAAACCCACGGGCGATCGCGCGACCTCGATAACCCCGACGATTGGTACTTTGGCGTCCACGACACGATGATGGCGGCCAAAAAGCAAGAGCCGATCGAAGGAGCCCAGTGGACCGGGATCGTTAGCTCCATTGCCATCGAAATGCTCAACCGGGGCTTAGTGGAAGGCGTCGTCTGCGTCCAAAATACCAAAAGCGATCGCTTCCAGCCCATGCCGGTGATCGCCCGCACCCCCGCAGAAGTGCTAGCCGCCCGGGTCAACAAACCCACCCTATCCCCCAACCTATCGGTATTAGAGCAAATCGAGCAGTCGGGCTTAAAGCGCCTACTTGTAATCGGCGTCGGCTGTCAAATCCAAGCCCTGCGCGCCGTCGAAAAACAGCTCGGGCTCGAAAAACTCTACGTCCTTGGCACCCCCTGCGTCGATAACGTCACCCGCGCCGGGCTGCAAACCTTCCTCGAAACCACCAGCCGCTCCCCCGATACCGTCGTCCACTACGAATTCATGCAAGACTTTCGGGTGCACTTCAAACACGAAGACGGCTCCGTCGAAACCGTTCCCTTCTTTGGGCTCAAGACCAACAAACTCAAAGACGTGTTTGCCCCCTCCTGCATGAGCTGCTTTGACTACGTCAACTCCCTCGCTGATCTCGTCGTCGGCTACATGGGCGCACCCTTTGGCTGGCAGTGGATCGTCGTCCGCAACCCCACCGGCCAAGCCATGCTCGACCTCGTCATGGATCAGATCGACACCCAGCCCGTGCAATCCAAAGGCGATCGCCACAACGCAGTCCAGCAAAGCATCCCCGCCTACGACAAAGGCGTCACCCTGCCCATGTGGGCCGCCAAACTAATGGGCGTCGTCATCGACAAAATCGGCCCCCGCGGCCTCGAATACGCCCGCTTCTCCATCGACTCCCACTTCACCCGCAACTACCTCTACGTCAAACGCAACCACCCCGAAAAACTCGCCAACCACGTCCCCACCTACGCCAAACGGATCGTCGAGCAGTACGAACTGCCAGAGTAGAGCAAGAGGAAAGGGTAAAGGGTGAAGGGTAAAAACGTAGTGCGAGCATCTTGCCCGCATGCGCCACATTTTCATTTGAGCTCGTATTCAGATTGCATTGAGAAACGCCCCAACCTTAAAACCAAATCTGGCCCCTGCAATGCGAAGCGCTCAAACAAATCCCAACCAACCAAACCGTGCCGAGGGAGGCGTGGAGGGACGGGCTGCCGTCCTTCCACTGGGGGTTTGGGGGCTAGCCCCCAAGGCTGTCGGTTTTCTGTCGGTTTTATAGCTCGACACCCTCCCCAACCCCGACCAAAGGCCAACTAAAAAAGCACATTACTCAGCCAGAGCCCAGCATTCCTTAATCTTCCACCCAAACTTACGTGTTAAGTTTTGTAGAGAGCCAATCCACACGGCATCTCAGGGCACCTTGCGCCCATCCTCCACACAACCCCACAGCGAAACACCGAAAAGCACCCATGGCGTTTAACCACCTGCCTCCATCCTGGCAACTACCCGAAAAACGAGTCACCCCAGAATCCGTCTTTTGGAATCGCCGCGCCTTCCTCAAAGGTCTAGCCGGTGCTGGGATTGCCGGAGCCGCCCTGCCGCTACTGGGATGCCAAGCCAAAACCTCCAGCGAAGCCCCCCTTGCCAACACAGCATCACTCAGCGCCACACCCAACGCTAGCTTCACAGATCCGGGCCGGCCCATCACCAACGAAATGTTAGCCGCCACCTATAACAACTTCTACGAATTTGGCGGCACCAAAACCATCTGGCAAAATGCCCAAGCCCTCCCCACCGAGCCGTGGACCGTCGAAGTCGCTGGCCTCGTCAACAACCCCCGCACCTACGACCTCGACGACCTGCGGCGCACCTTTCCGCTCGAAGAAAGAATTTATCGATTTCGCTGCGTCGAAGCCTGGGCCATGGTCGTACCCTGGCTCGGCTTCCCCATGAACCTGCTGCTACAAGCCGCAGACCCCAAACCCGAAGCCAAATTCGTCCGGTTTACGTCCTACTACGATCGCCAAATCACCAAAGGCCCCGCCTTCCCGCCCTCGCAGTTTTTGCCCTTCCCCTACACCGAGAGCCTGCGCGTCGATGAAATGGCCAACGACCTCGCCTTCTTTGCCGTCGGCGTCTATGGTCACACCCTGCCCAAGCAGCACGGAGCACCCATCCGCATGGTAGTGCCCTGGAAATATGGCTTTAAGGGAGCCAAATCCGTCGTCAAAATTGAGTTTGTCGCCACCCAGCCCGCCACCTTTTGGAACACCATCAGCCCCGGCGAATATAAATTTGAGTCAAACGTAGACCCCGACGTGCCCCATCCCCGCTGGTCGCAGAGCCAAGAGCGGCTGATTGGCCCCGGCTCTCAGTTTGACTGGGAAGAAGTGCCAACGCTGAAATATAACGGCTACGGGGAATATGTCGCCAGTCTATACGCCTAAAGCGCTCTAGATACCCAACGGCACCGCGCACTCAAACCCTGCACCGCTCAACTCTACATCGCTTAACCGTGCGCCACGCCACTCATGAGCACCAGACTAATGAGCCCCAGAAGCACCGGCCGCATTGCTGCCCTTGCCCAGCAATAGCAACAGCGGCAGCGAGCAAAGAAACACAACCCCGACAAACCGAAAGACATCCTCAAAAGATAGGATTGACGCCTGTAAATCGAGGGTTTGGTTAAGCAACGCCAACGCCTGCTGGTGCGCCGTTGTGGCATCCGCCCCCTGCGCTTGCATCGCCCCAGTCAGGGCATCTAGGCGCGATCGCGTCGTTGGGTCATACAGGCTAATGTTTTCGGCTAACACCGCCCGATGGAAGGCATGGCGGCGATCGATGAGGGTCGCCAGAATGGCAATACCGATGCTGCCGCCCAGCTGTCGGGTCAAGTTATAGAACCCCGAACCCGCCGGAATGTCGTGCCGGGGCAGCGAACCAAGGGCCGCTAAACTGAGCGGCAAAAACATCATCACCGTGCCCACCCCGCGCCACATCAAGGGATAAAACAGGGCATCGGTGCCGGTATCGGGGTTGATGGTCGAGAGGGCAAACATCACCAGACTGGTGATGATGCCGCCGCCTAAAATCAGCAGGCGCACATCGACCTTGCTCGTCAGTTTGCCCATGAGCACCATGGTAATTGCCGAGGCCAGCGCCCCCGGCAGCAGCAGCAGCCCGGTTTGCTGAGCAGTGAAGTGTAATACGCTTTGGGCAAAGATCGGCACCGCAAACAGCGTGCCATAAAGCCCCATACCCACCACGGCAGAATAAATGCTGCCCGCCGCCAGAGAGCGATGGCGCAACACCCGCAAATCAACCGCCGGGTTGCGCGTTGATAGCTCGCGGCGGATAAACAGCCCCAGCCCAACCACAGCCATAACAGCCAGCAGCGTAATCCAGCCCGACTCAAACCAGCTTTCCTGCTCGCCTTCTTCTAGGAAGGTTTGCAGGCTGCCGAGGGCGATCGCCAGCAGGGCAATACCCAGCCAGTCTACGCGGTGCTGACGGGCCGCTGGGTTGGGTTTATCGCGGGGCAAAAACAAAAGCCCCATCAGCACCGCCAAAATGCCGAAGGGAATATTGATAAAGAAAATCCAGCGCCAGCCCAAATTATCGGTCAGATAGCCGCCCAAAGTCGGCCCGATCGCCGGCCCGGCAATCACCCCCACCCCAAACACCGCTTGAGCGACACCTTGCTCGGACGGAGGAAAGGTTTCAAACAAAATCGACTGCGCTTTGGCCAACAGGCCGCCCCCCAGCAGCCCCTGCAAAATCCGCGAGGCAATTAGCATCGGCAGGTTGACCGCAAACCCGCACAGCACCGAGGCTAGGGTAAACCCCACCAGCGAAAAAATGAAATAGCGTTTGCGCCCAAAGAAATCGCCGAGCCAGGCCGTCAGCGGAATGATAATTACATTGGCGATCGCATAACCAGTCACTACCCAGCCAATTTCGCTCACGGTCGCGCCCACACTGGCCTGCATATCGGTCAGGGCCACATTGACAATGCTGGTATCGATCACTTCCAAAATTGCGCCCAGGGAAGCCGTAACGGCGATCGCCCATTTCAACCAAGCGGGCGGATGTTGACTAGAAACCGGGGAGGGCTCGTGCGCCTGAGACTTTGCCAGTGCCATCTTGACCTCTGTTCACTAAGTTGCGGTTTGCCGAATTGCAGTTTGCCGGATTACTACTTGCCGGATTAGCATTTGCCGGATTACTACTTGTTGGATTAATAGTCGCGAAATGGCTATGGGCCCGCTCGCGGCAGAGTCTATTGCAGAACCTATTTACAGCGCCTATTGCAGCGCCTATTGCAGCGCCACACTGACCGTAGCCGACATCCCGGGTGCAATCTGCCCTTCATAGCCCTGGAGGCTTTGGTTATCAAACACAATCTTGACGGGAATGCGCTGCACCACCTTGGTAAAGTTGCCGGTGGCATTGTCGGGAGGCAGTAAGGCAAACTGCGAACCCGATGCCGGAGACAGGCTCTCTACCTGTCCCCTAAAGGGATGGCCAGGAAAGGCATCGATGTTAATTTCGACCGACTCACCCGGATGCATTTGGGCGACCTGGGTTTCTTTGAAATTGGCGGTAATCCAAAAATCTTCACCAATCAGCGCCATCAGCGGCTGCCCGCTTTGCAACTGCTGCCCGACTTCCACCGTCTTGTTGCCCACCAGCCCTTCGGCCGGGGCCGTGATCTGGGTGTAAGAAAGCTGGAGCTGCGCCTGCTGGAGGTTAGCCATGGCCTGGGCAATTTGGGCATTGGCCGCGTCATACTGGCTGCGGTTAACCTGCGTTTGCACACCCGTTGCCTGGGCTTGCTGCAAACCACCCTGGCTTTGCTGGAGCTGAGCTTGGGCCTGGGCTACCCCCTCTTGCGCTTGGTTTACTTTAGATTGGGCTTGCTGCACGGCGTCTTGGGCCGCTTGGCGTTGGGCTTGGGCCACGTCATAGGCCGCCTTCGCTGAATCGCGCTGCTGAGCTGAAACCGCCCCCGAATCATAGAGCAAGCTGTAGCGCTGATTATCGGCCTGGGTTCGTTGCAGGTTGGCCTCAGCCGCAGCCAAGTTAGCCTGGGCCTCGGGCACCCCCGCCTGGGCTTCGCTCAAAGCCGCCTGGGCACTCGAAATCGAGGCGATCGCCCCCTCAATGTTGCCCCGCGCCTGGGTGGTTTGCGCTTGGGCATTAGCACCCGCCAAGGCCACGTTAGACTGGGCCGCCTGAGCCTGCCGCTGGGCGATCGCCAACGCCGCCTGAGCCTGCTCGACCTTCACCTGGTAGTCGCGCGGGTCTAGCTGCACTAGCAGCTCCCCGGCCGTGACGTGCTGATTGTCATCCACCGCAACATTGGTTACAGTGCCCGCAATCTTACTGCTAATGGGATAAACGTGCCCAACGACTTCTGCGTTGTCGGTTTCTGCATGGGTAGAAGCATAGTGCCACCAGCGCAAACCGACTACACCCGCCGCGATCGCCCCTGCCCCCACAAGTCCTAGTACCCACGGCGATGGCCGCTTGCGCCCAGGCTTAGCAGCCGCTTCTGACACTTCTGGTATTGCCGAGACTTCTGGTGCTTCTGGCACTTCCGGTATTTCCAAGACTTCTGGCGCTTCTAGTATTTCCGCAACTTCCGAGACCTCCAGTTGTGCGGTTTTGCTATGGTTCGCTTTGCCGTTCAACACTTGCGGCCCATTACCCGTCATCCCATTACCCGTTACCCCATTGCCGTTTTTCATAAAACTGTCCTCTGATGCGAAACTGACTTCAAAAAAGTTTATACGGGAGCTTTTATTTA
>DATNOW010000438.1:0-6228 GCA_036703515.1 Chroococcidiopsis sp. | reverse complement strand
CCACCGCCTTGACCGCGAGGGCATGGCCCGTCACAGTCGTGACGACCTCACCCGTAGCAAAATCCCAGAGCATGACGGTTTTGTCGGCGCTGCCGCTGGCCAGGTGTCGCCCATCGGGGCTAAAGGCCAGCGCATTCACCTGATGCTGATGCCCCGTCAAGGCCCGAATTGAGCGGCGCTCGGTCACATCCCAAACCTGAATCGTGCGATCGCGCCCGCCACTGACCAATACGGTACTCCCATCGGGAGGAAACGCCACCGTTTGGACAGCCTGGGTGTGGCCGCGCAGCACCGCCACGGCCTTGCCGGTGTGGGCGTCCCAGAGGCGCACCGTTCGATCATCACTGGCGCTGGCCAAGGTGGCACCATCGGCCGCAAAGGCCACCCCATTGACGCTGGCAAAGAGCCCGCCATGGCCGCGCAGGGTGGCAAAACATGACAATACAGTAGGCGATAGAACCGGCAATGGGGCAGGCGATGACAGGCTGACAGGGAAACGCTTGGGACGATGAGCCCGGGGCAGGTGGGCGATCGCGATCGCCGCGGAATCGAAGCGATCGCTTAAGCCCGGCGCAATCAGCCGATCCAAAAAATCTGCTAGGGCCGCACACTCCGGCTTCTGGCTGCTGGGCCAGTAATCGCGCCATATCCATTGATGCGTCGCACTGTCAAACAGGCTGAGGGGCGGCAGCCCAGTCAAGAGATGCAGACAGGTTACCCCTAAGCTATAGAGATCGCTGGCAAACACCGCCTGCCCGGCCAATTGCTCCGGGGCTGCGTATTCAGGGCTGCCCCCAGTCTTGGCCAGCAGTGGCTCTGGCCAAATCGACGACGTCGGTGTCACCCAGCGGACATCGCCAAAATCCACCAGAAATAGGGCCTTATCTGTGATCGGATACCCTTGCACAATGATATTTTCAGGCTTGATGTCGCCATGAATCAGACCACAGCCGTGGATATCCCCCAGGATAGACAGCAGGCTACCCAAAATCAGCCAAATCTCAGCTGGGCTAAAGGTGCCTCGTTGACTGAGGGCGATCGCCAGATTATCGCCCGGAATGTATTGCTGAACGAGATAGAAAATCCCCTGGTCGTCAAAGCGATCCAAAATCGTCGGCCATTGGGCATGGGTAGCCAGGGAGTTGAGCCGCTGCACCTCGGCTTGCGGCCACCATGACGCCCCTGCCGCCAGCGCAGACGGCCGGTCGGTCAACCAACGCTGTTGAATCACACAGGGCACCATCGGCGTTTGGGTCTGATCCACAGCCAGCAGCGTTCTGCCCAACCGCCCCCCCGCCAAAACCCGCACGGCAGTATAGCGGGCTTGCAGCTGCAAACCGGCCCCACAGCTCGTGCAGGTTTCTGCCCCTAAGACATTTTGGGGATGCGGACAGGTAGGGTTAAAGCAAAGCGCAATCGGCTCAGTCGCTGGCTGGCTCATGGCCTGGAAGTTGGGCACTGTCACTACTGTCGCTACTGTCAATATGGCCGCTATGACCAATAGGGCCACTATGACCACTATTGTCGCCGTTGCCGTTGCCGTTGGCATGGGCCTGCTTGTTTTGGTTGAGCACCATCATGCCCATCATGGCATCAATCAACCCCGCCCCACTGCTGTTGCCGCTAACCGCCACATCGGGCACCACCCGGACATTGCGATCGCCAATCACCTGCATCAACTGCAACGCCGTGTAGGCCTGCGCCCCCAGCGCATTCACCCCCGCAATATAGGCATCAGCCTTGGCCTGCCCAGTCACCCGAATCGCTTCCGCTTCCCCATTAGCCTCCTTGACCCGAGCCGTGGCCCGCAACTCGGCAATCTTCACCCCTTGATCGGCCGTGACCACCTGCTGCTGAATATCGGCCAAGGCCGTTTCTCGCACTAGCTCTTGCCGCTGAGTCTGGGCAACGCGTTGGACATCGTAGGTTTTTTGCTGTTCTTCGGCAATCTTGCGATCGGTGAGGGTTTGCATCAGCTCCGGCGGTGGCGTAATCAAGCCAATCAACGTATCCACCGCTTGGACATCATAGGCGCGTAGCGCCTGCCGCACGTGCTCCGCCGCTTCTGCCTGGCGCTCACTGCGGGCAATCAGAAAATCGAGAATCGTGTATTCCTGAGCCGAGTTGCGGAAATAGTTACCCACAATGGGCCGCAGCACATGATCCACAAGGTTTTGCATCGAGCCCAACCGAGACACAACCTTAGGCGCATCTTGGGCACCTACGTGGATGATCTGAAACACTTCTAGATCGTAGGTAAAACCGTCAAACGACAGCAGCTTCAGCGCATCTAGCTTGGCATCATAGCCATGCTCGCCCGTGATCCGCGAGGTGAAGTTCAACACAATATTGGTAGTCGGCACCAGCTCCATCTTCATAATGTGGCTGTTGAGTGGATGCTTACCGGGATACAGCGGCTCGACCCACACACCTTTGTCACCCTTTTTGACCAGATTGCCGTGGGTAAACGATGCCCCGCTGACATCTTCATTCGAGCTACCGACAAAGGAAATCACCACCCCAACATAGCCGATCGGCACATCGGTCATGGGCACCTGCTCAACCCGCACAAACCAAGGGTTGAGGTTCCATGACCCCGAGAGCACAACCTGTTCCTGCAAGCCGCGCCGCCCCCCTTGCTCAATAAACGCCTGAGCTTTTTGGAAATTATCATGGTTTAGAATAATTGGCCCGGCAATTTCACCATCTTCAATCGGCGTGCCATCGAGCGTGGTCACAATGCCCACTTGATCAGGCTGAATCGAATAAATCTTGAGACTGGCAGGATCCATGCCAAATTTAGCGGCGTTGGTGGTGATGATCACCTCAAACAGGGCCGTATTGATGCGATAGTTACCAGCGGTGAGAATGCCCAACTGCCTGCCCTTTTCGCCACCGCCGGTCAGAAACTGGCGGGCATTTTGAAAGTCTTCACACTTCACCACTTTGCCCAAAATCCGATCGGCCGGAATCGGTTTGCCATCATTGGCGACTACCAGACCAATCTCACCCTGGGGCACAACAACCACCGGCTCTTTGCGAATGTTGTATTGCCACGGAAAATAGCCAAAATGCCAGCCGGGAGGCAGCGTATCGGCTTGCAGACCCGCCTCACCGTTCAAGGCAATCAACTGCCCAGCCGAGAGGCTTTTGCCCGCAAATTTTTTGGTGATGATCCCCACTTCGCGTTCACCGATCACGATCAGTCCCGCAATCCAACCAATTTGGGGTAAGAAAATCACCAGCAAGACAATCCCACCGATGGGGTAAATCCAACCCGGCAAACCCAGCCCTCCGATTTGCATCAGCTGCACAGCCGGAGCCGGAGGAGAGACAGCACTGGGCTGAGCCGAACTTTTCGACAACCTAGCATCGGTAGCAAACACCGCAAGGAGGGAGACCATAAACGGTAGGCACTTGCGAATTAGCGTCAGTCTAGACATACCTTTCGTTCTCCGTAATAAATCTCGAAACGCTCACACGATTTCTAAAATTGGGTGCAGTCCGCATCTTCAAATAAAGAAGACACCAACAAAATGTCCACGCATCAGGGGCACTGAGAGGTATTCCCTGTTCAATCAATGGCTAGATGAGTGAATGAATGGCTAAATGAATGGCTAGATGAGTGACTAGCTAGAGGAGTGAATGACTGAATGAACCAATAACTAGATGAATGGATAAATGGCTAAACGGATAAATGGAGGGCTAGATAAATGGCTAAACGGATGGATAACTGGAGGGCTAGATGAATGGATAAATAGATGAACAGATGAATGAAGCGATAAAGCGATGAAGCGGTAACTCACTTGTAGCAGACTGGCTAACCCAGTTTCTCCCATCAACCAGACCCCCTCCCACCCACCTCCCTACCGTAGAGGTGATCGCAGTCTAACTGATTGCCTTCTCCAACCTATGCCAATGCAACAAACCCTTAATCCTGGCATGAACATTCTCAAACAAACAGAAACCTATCTACAGCTCCGAGACTCCGCGTGGGGATGGGCCCTGACGATATGCTGTGCTGGGCTAATCGGTGTGTTTGTTGGTATGCAAGGACTCAGTTCTGGAATCCGCGCTGGGCAGGTGATGGGGGCTGGAATGCTGCTAGCGGGCTGCACCGCGATCGCAGTGGCTGGGCTAGGCATTGAATGCAGCCAAGTATGGACGTTTGACAAAAGCATTGGGACACTCACAGTCAAGCGATATTACGCCCTACGCACCCAAACCCTACGGCGATCGCTCTACGAAATTTGTGGCGTTGACGTGACCGAAGACGAAGATGCCGACCGCATGGCTCACTACTATGTCACCTTGGTCTTGCAAGCGGGCGATCGCATGCCACTGCGAAGCACGATCAACAACCCCAACCGCCACGATCGAGAACAGCTTGCCAGCCGCATCCGCCAATTTCTCAACCTGCCATCTACAGGATGACTGGGTTAAGCAAAACCTTCACCATTGGGGTGATGCCATCCTCACTCCGCTGCCCAGAGAAAAAACACGGACTTGGGCGACCGTCGGTTAAGCTGATAGGATATGAGACGAGCTAAATATTGATTTTCGTTAAGTCTGTAGCGGTAGCAACAAAGAAGACTATGGTACTCTCAGCAACCTATGCAATGGCGGCTGCACCTACAGTCGCTCCCAAACAGTCGAGTCAAGTCGTTCGCAAAACCTATCCCAACTACAAAGTGATTGTGTTGAATGATGATTTCAACACGTTTCAGCATGTGGCGGAGTGTTTGATGAAGTACGTTCCCAACATGACGAGCGATCGCGCTTGGGAATTGACCCATCAAATCCACAATGAAGGGCAGGCAACCGTCTGGGTAGGGCCGCAAGAGCAGGCCGAGCTTTATCACATGCAGCTCAGTCGCGCTGGGCTGACGATGGCCCCGATTGAAGCGGCCTAGCGGTAGACGGATTCAGCCTTGGGGGCATCCCCACGCAAGGTCAATGCAGAATAGGAAATAGGATGCAGGGGCGACGCCCCCCGCATCCTATTCTGCTGAGCCGATCTAGACTGATGACTGTAAATTCAGAGTATTCCTGCCTCGCCCTAGTGCCATCGTGATTCATGCCCATCGTGATTCATGCCGATCGTGATCCATACCCGTGCATTAGCGCCCGTGGCGATCGCGATAGGCTGAGGGCATCACTTCCTTGAGCAGAGCAGACTTAACTATGACTTCACTCGTCATCGAGCCGACGCAGATCCGTGCGGTGATACAGCAGCAGCGCGACTACTTCAACGCTGGGCAGACCCGCGATATCGCCACGCGCCTCAGGTGTTTACAGGCCCTGCGGCGATCGCTGTTGGCCCATGAGACTGAGCTACTCGCCGCCCTCCACGCCGACCTGCACAAGCCCGCCTTTGAAGGGTATGCCTATGACCTCGGCTGCCTGAAAGAAATAGACCATGCGATCGCCCACCTGCGCCGCTGGGCCAAACCCAAATGGATCGTGCCGTCGTGGGAGCAGTGGCCCGCCCTCGGCCAGATTCGCCCAGAACCCCGTGGCGTGGTGCTGATCGTCGCCCCGTGGAACTATCCCATCTTGCTCTCGATCACGCCCTTGGTGGGGGCGATCGCCGCAGGTAACTGCGCCATCATCAAGCCATCCGAGCTAGCGCCCGCCACCGGCCGAGTGCTAGCAGAACTGATCCGCAAAACCTTTGACCCAGGGCACGTCACCGTGATCGAAGGCGACATTGCCACCAGCCAAGCCCTGCTGGCCGAACCGTGGGATCACATCTTCTTTACCGGCGGCACCGCCACTGGCAAGCAGGTGATGGCCGCCGCCGCCGCCCACCTCACCCCCGTCACCCTAGAGCTTGGCGGCAAAAGCCCCTGCATTGTCGATGCCGATGTCGATGTGGCGATCGCCGCTAAGCGCATCGTCTGGGGCAAGTTTCTCAATGCAGGGCAAAGCTGCGTTGCCCCCGACTATCTGCTGGTCGATCGGCGCATCAAACCCGCCCTAATCGAAGCGATCGCCACTACGATCCGGCAGTTTTATGGCGATGACCCGGCCCACAGCCCCGACTATGCCCGCATCGTCAGCGATCGCCAGATGGCTCGCCTCACCGCCCTGCTGCAAGACGGCACGGTGATCATCGGCGGCCAAACCCAGATCGGCGATCGCTACATTGCACCCACCGTGATCGATGACGTTGCCCTTGACGCGCCGATCATGCAAGACGAAATCTTTGGCCCGCTGTTGCCGGTC
>DATNOW010000437.1:0-3526 GCA_036703515.1 Chroococcidiopsis sp. | reverse complement strand
CCACTCCCCCGCTACGGTAAAGCGGGATTTGCCGCTGGCCAGGTCATAGGTGTGGACATCGCTGTGATCGCGCCATAGGGTGAGGGTGCGATCGCCCTGCAACAGCGCATAGTTTACGCCCCCGATTGGGTTTACAATCGCCCAATCGCTAATGTCACTCTGCCGAATCAGCGTTCCCGTTGCCTGATCAAGCGTTTGCAAGAAAACTTGACCCTCATCGTTGGGCGTTAACAGGACTAGGCGATCGCCCACTTCTACAGCCCCAATTCGTCCAGAATTGTGCAGATCGAATCGCGAAAAACTATATTCAGCATCGGGATCTTTCCAGGCGCGCTCGATGTGCCAGCGTGGCTGCCCCGTTGCAATATCGATGGCATACAGTTGATCATGGGCTTGGCCGTTATCTAACGAGACGTAGACCGTCTTTTCGCCCACATAGACCGGTACTGCCGCATCCCACAGCCGCGATGGCGTCAGCGGAGAGGTAAACCGCCACTGCTGCTGCCCCGATCGGATATCGATCAGGGCTAGCTCCCAGTCAAAGCGATGATCGGCCCTTTGGGTAGTCGTTTCCACAAAGAGGCGATCGCCCGCAATCACCTTTGTTTGCACTGATTTTTGTGCAGAGTTGGGTAAGGAAATACTGTGCAGCAGCGTGCCTTGATGGGCATCCAATACAAAGAGACGTTGTTCTACTTGCAGTGCAAACGGAATGATGACGCACCCCAGGGCCAGTAGGGTCAGAATAACGAAACGCAGCCTGCGATCGCGCAACATAGTTTTCATGAGTAAATCAAAGATTGGAAACGCCACGCCTTAAAACCATTGCGGCGCGAGGTGCATCAACCAACTGCGCCAGCGTGGAGCGATGTCGTAAAGGTAAAGGCGATCGCCTGAATTGATCAGCGATTGCAGTCTCGGAGCATCATGCAAGACCAGATTCCAGCGCAATTCCCCGTCTTGGGTCGACAGCGCCATCACTTCATCGGGCTCCCAGCCTTGCCTTGCAGATTTGAACAGAAACACCAACTCACGATTTGCCGTCAACCGTTGCGGTGGAAATAGATCCTCCGCCGGGGAAGATGTTGAAATGCGTCGCATCCACTGCCGCTTGCCACTGGTGCGGTCTAATGCCAGCAGCCAGGTACCCTGAAAATCGATGCAGGTAGAATAAAGCTGATCTGCGGTCACCAAAAGTTGGAAAGAGGGCGCAATTTGCGGTTGCTGACAGGTGCCCTTTGAGCCGCCATAGCTCCACTGCGCTTGACCTGTAGCTAAATCAAACGCTGTAATCCGGTCAAAACCGACAACATATAGGGTTTGGTTAGTCGCTTCTATTCTGTAAGTATTGCTGCCATCCCAACGATTTTGCAGTTTCCCCGTTTGCAAATCGTAGGCATAAATCGTATCCCAGCCTAATAGGAAAACGGTGCGATCGTTTGCCCTGAGCGCATAACGCGAAAATAGGTAGTCAATATTTCCCTGTTCACTATTGCCAGTTTCACTATTACTAGTTTCGCTATGAGAACTATTACCCTGGGCTGCGGGTGGAGGAATCGGCGCTTTCCAGAGAGGCTGCCCGGTTTGGGCCTCTACGGCTTGCAGTTGGGCATTACCGTTTTCAATTCTTTTTAAGAAAATAGCGCGATCGCCACTGGCCACAATACCGGGCTCCGCGATGATATCAGGCGTCCAATACTGCTTGATTTTCCATTGCAGTTGGCCTGTGTTGAGATCAATGGCGACCAGTTCACTATTACCGCTGTAGTTCTCCTGCCTTAAAAAGGCATAGAGCATATTGTCATGGGTATAAAGCACGGGGGCGCTATGCTCTACGCTTTTTTGATCTTGAAATACCCATTGCTGCTTGCCAGAGTCCGCATCGGAAGCAGTCAACTGCCAGTAATACACAGTGCTGTTACTGGCATCGTCATACCGACTGATCGTACGCTGCGTTAACAGGTGCTGGTCGGCGATCGCCGCATTGGTGGGCAGATTCCATACCCAAGAGTCACGGCTCACGCCTGCCTGCTGATTGGGCTGTAACATTGTCCAATCCACATCTCCCGTTTGGGCATCAACGGCGATTACATAAGGCACCGGCCAGCTTAAAATCTTTGCGCCCACCCAGCCCACTGCCCCCAGCACCACAACTCCGGTAAGAAGCGATCGCCACCTAATTTTGGGTAATCGTGTTGAATGTTCCACCTCGAATGTTTCCACCATAGTCTGCTGTGATATCTGACAAAGACCGCACTCACAAAAGTAGAGCAGAGCAAAGCACTAATGCTGCCAACGCTGCCTTCCTACGCTTTCATGAGTGCGTCTGTGGATACAGATACCTCTGAGCTGCAAGCACCTATGCACAGTTGGGGGCGATCGCGACCATAACAGTTGCAAAAAATAAAACTGTGCCCATAACAATTCGCCGCAACTGCATCTGTTCTGCTTAGCTGAAGTTAAAGACAATGCAAATAAAGCACCGGGCAATCCCATTTCATCCGTGCTAAGCATTTATGTCTGATTCATTTTTACCGATCGCCTATTTTCAGGGGCGATTAATTCCGTTTGAGCAGGCCAACTTATCGATTGCTACCCACGGGCTGCATTATGGCACCGGGGCTGTGGCAGGGCTGCGCGGCATGCCCGATCCAAGCCAGCCCAATCAAGTATTGTTGTTTCGCTTAGAGTCCCATGCCCAGCGGCTGAGCAATAGTGCTCGTTTTCTGCATTATGACCTGCCCGCCGATCGCATTCAGTCAGCGCTGGTGGAATTTGTGCAGGCCAATCGTCCGACGGTTCCGTTTTATATTCGGCCGTTTGTGTATACCTCTGGGTTGGGAATTGCGCCGCGCTTGCATCAGGTTGAGCATGACTTTTTGATCTATGGCATGGCGCTGGGTGAGATGTTGCCGCCCGATGGCGTTCGCTGTCGGGTTAGCTCCTGGCAACGCCAAGCCGACGTTAGCTTTCCGCTGAGGGGCAAAATCAGCGGCGCTTACATCACGTCGGCGCTGGCCAAAACCGAAGCGGTGGAGTCGGGGTTTGATGAAGCGATTATGCTCAATGCCCAAGGCAAGGTCAGTGAGGCCTCTGGGATGAATATTTTTGTGGTCAGAAACGGGCAGTTGATCACCCCCGGTGTGGATCAAGACATTTTGGAAGGCATCACCCGCTCTAGCATCCTCACCCTAGCGGCCGATCTGGGCATCCCGACCCTAGAGCGCCCGGTTGATCGCTCTGAGCTGCTGATTGCTGATGAGGTGTTTCTCTGCGGCACCGCAGCCAAGATTGTGTCAGTGGCCAGCATTGAGCATCACATGCTGCCCAGCGATCGCCCCCTCACCACGCTGCTGCGGAGCAAACTAGCCGCGATCGCCGAAAATCGCGATCCGCGCTATCGCCACTGGGTCAACGTGATTCCGTTGGGTAAGCCTATCGACTGCGATCGCCCTCTCTGCGTTTGAGCAATGCACTTGAGCAATGCACTTAGGTGATTTCTGCCAAAGAAAATACCTGAATTGTC
>DATNOW010000436.1:0-3907 GCA_036703515.1 Chroococcidiopsis sp. | reverse complement strand
GCAGCCCTGAATGTAAAATATCGTGATTTTCGCTATATCGTACCATTTATTATTCAGTTTGGGCTTTATATTTCACCCGTTGGCTTTAGCAGCAGCGTGGTGCCTGAGCAGTGGCGCTGGCTCTATTCCCTTAACCCAATTGTCAGCGTGATTGATGGTTTTCGATGGGCAATTTTGGGTGGACAAAATGACTTATATCTGCCTGGATTCTTGCTTTCTGTGAGCTTTGTATTGGCTTTACTAATCGTTGGTGTTCGTTATTTTCGCACTTACGAACGCACCTTTGCTGATGTAATTTAAGTTAGTTTTGTGAACCATGACACAATCTATTGTTCAAGTTGAAAACCTGAGTAAACGGTATTTTTTGGGGCAGTCGCCCGAACGCTATCATTCCTTTCGTGAAGCGATCGCCCGACAGGTGAAATCCATCGCCAACCCCTTTCGACGGCGGCGGGCAAAACCAACGCGTTCAGACGAATTTTGGGCCCTAAAAGAGGTTTCGTTTGACATTCAACCGGGCGATCGCGTCGGGATTGTGGGGCGCAATGGCGCAGGCAAATCAACCCTGCTCAAAATCCTCAGTCAGATCACCGAACCCACCGCTGGCGAAGTCCGCATTCGGGGGCGGGTGGCCAGCCTGCTGGAAGTTGGCACCGGGTTTCACCCAGAATTAACCGGCCGCGAAAATATTTTCTTGAACGGTGCCATCCTAGGGATGAGCAAGGCAGAAATTCGGCGGAAATTTGATGAAATCGTCGCCTTTGCGGAAGTCGATGCGTTTTTAGATACCCCCGTCAAACGCTATTCGTCGGGGATGTATGTGCGCTTAGCCTTTGCTGTTGCCGCCCATCTAGAGCCAGAGATTTTGGTGGTCGATGAGGTGCTCGCCGTTGGCGATGCCCAGTTTCAAGCCAAGTGTTTGGGCAAAATGCAGGATGTCGCCCACAGCGGCCGCACGGTTTTATTTGTCAGCCACAATATGGCCGCGGTGCGGCAGCTTTGCACCTCAGCGCTGCTGATGAAACAGGGGCACCTGCTGATGACGGGCAGCGCTGAACAGGTGGTTAACCGCTACCTGAGTATGGCCCAAGACACTAGCTTTGCCGTCGGGCAAATCAGCCCCTACGGTGTCGAAATTGCTGATATTGCCCTGTATGACACCGCTGGCAATATCACCCAGGCTCCCATTTTCGACCGCGACTATCGACTGCACTTACAGCTGCGGGCCCATAGCCCCCTGTCCGATTGTGGCGTCGTAATTCGGGTGTACGATGCCGTCGGCACCCTAGTATCGAGCATTTGCAGCATCGAAGAAGGGATTACTCCCTTTGCCCTCAAAGGCGATCGCCAGCTTGACTTTGAGCTACCGCAGATGCCGCTGTTTCCAGGGCAATATCGCGTCAGTGTGTTTGTCTACCGCTCCAACGACCCTATTGCTTATTTAGAAGCCGAGGATGTGTTTGCCTTTGAGGTGCATCCGGCCATCATCCAAAACGCCATGTGGGCCTATCGTTCCGACCACGGCATTGTCAGACTTGCACAAACAGGAAGGCTTGTTTACTCATGAAAATTGCGCTGATTAGCTACGAGTTCCCGCCCGATACAGCCAGCGGAGGAATTGCCACCTACGTCTATCAAGTGACCCAAATGCTCCACCAGCGGGGGCATTGGGTCGAGGTATTTACCGGCAGCAGTTTGCGATCGGTCTGCGAAGTTTGCCAGGGGGTCACCGTCCATCGCGTCCAAACAGCGCGATCAGAGTTTGCCGACGCGATCGCCCCGATCTTTGCCCTGCGTCATACCCAGGTCAGCTTTGATGTGATCGAAACGCCGGAAATTGGCGCTGAGGGCCGAGAAATTATCCGCATCATGCCAGAGTTGCCCCTCGTGGTCAAACTCCACACCCCCAGCTTTTTGGTAGAGCAGATCAATCGGGTCAAACCCTCTCTACCCATGAAAGCCCGCTGGAATTTAGGAGCACTGCGCCGCGGCAAATTCCCCAAAGCCTATCCGACCTATACCTACAATCCAGTAACAGATATAGAGCGGCTGTATGCGCTGCAAGCAGACGAAATTGCCACCCCCTCTCAAGCTCTTGGCGATCACCTTGTCAAGATGTGGAATTTACCAGTCGAGCAACTCCACCATTTGCCCTACCCTTACATTCCAGCACCCGAATTACTGCAAATTCCGATCGCAACCCAGACCCAAACCGTTTCCTTCATTGGCCGTTTGGAACAGCGCAAGGGCGTGCTTGACCTAGCACGAGCCATTCCCAAAATTTTACAGCAGCATCCGCAAACAAAGTTTCGCTTCGTTGGGGCAGCATGGGGATCACCCAAACCCGGTGTGGATATGCAGCGCTATATCGAGCAGAGGCTGCAACCCTATCTCCAGAGCATCGAGTTTACGGGCTCCGTTCCCCTCGATCAAATCCACCTTGCGCTAGCCCAAACCGATATTTGCGTATTTCCTAGCATCTGGGAAAATTTCCCCAATGTTTGTCTAGAAGCCATGGCGGCTGGACGAGGAATTGTCGGCAGTATGGCAGGGGGAATGGTCGAAATGCTCGATGGTATTGAAGCCGGACGGTTGGTGCCACCGCTCCACCCGCAAGGCATTGTTGCGGCCGTATCCGAACTGCTAGAGCATCCTGAGCGCAGATGGGCTATTGGTCAAAAAGCACGCGATCGCATCCTTGCTCGCTACAGCTTTGAGCAGATTGGCCCACAGCAAGAAGCCAGCTATCAAAGGGCTATTAAACGCCGCCAAGCGCAGGGGCTGCGACCAACCTATGCAGGGCAAGCATAATCAGGACTCATTCAGCAGACCTGATTATGCAGCCTTGATCATGTAGTCCTGATTATGCTTGCCCCATTAGTCAGTCCCCATTGCCAGAGCTATTTGCAATAGATTTACCTGCACTAGAGTTATCCGCTCTCGCTATCTGCACGAGTGCCCCACACTTTTAATTGATGTCTCGCTCGCCTTCAAAAGCCGCACGGTTTCGTGCGGCTCTTGGCGTTTTTGGAGTCACAAGAGTTACTCAAGCCGCTCGATTAACGAGGCGATCGCCCCAATCAACATTAGAAAGTTAACCGTATTTTTAAGGAAATTTTCCGGATGGAGGTTTTGCGATTGAAATTCCACGTCAGCAAACCTGCTGAACTTTTCTCCAGGCTCCGGATAATTGAGCGCAAGCCAGAGAAGTGGGATAGAAGCCTGAAGCAGATCTTTGGAATTGACTTTAGCGTTGCTCTAGAAAAGTTTTGAATCAGAGAACTACACAAAACGTCTTTCCAAAGTCTTGCCATAGTTTTTCCGTAGAATCACACTCCTACTCTCAACTGAAGTGATTAGATTTCACCTGATCTGGCACGTTGATTCATCTGCAAGCGCGCGCAGATATATTAACGTTAAACACTTTAATGATTTAAGTGTCACTCTTTCAAAATCGATAGGAAATGACACTAATACAATGAACCTGCAATAAATCGGATACAAACTGAGGGTAACGTCATGGGAAAGCGATCGCTAAAAGCCTCTTCAATCGGTATTACTCAAGCAAAACGAGCCTTTGATCGACGCGAATGGACGCAAGAATATCTCGCCAGCGCGGTCGGTTTACAAACTCGCCAGCCCATCTGGAAGTTCTTTTCAGGTCGACCAATTGAGCGCCATCTGTTTATCGATATCTGTTTCCAACTTGATCTAGAGTGGGAAGATATTGTAGATTTACCGCAACTGCCTGATTCTGATATCAAATTATCTGATGTTAGGCAAGTGGCTTTAGCACCAGAGCCAACAGCAACCGCTGATAACAACTTAGATAATTTACAGCGAGTGCGATCGCACGTTGCTAATCTTATTCAGTTTCAATGCGGCACTATCCAGAATGTTGCCAATT
>DATNOW010000435.1:0-14872 GCA_036703515.1 Chroococcidiopsis sp. | reverse complement strand
CAAGGAACTATCGACATTACAAAAATCTACATGCTGAATCAAATTTCCCCAACAGCAATGCCAACCATACTCAACAAGTTGCTCAGCTAAAAATTCTTCTAGCAGCAATCCTTGAATATTCTCTGCTGACATTGATAACCTGTGGGCGTATTTGATTTGCTCAAGATGCTCCTCTGTTAGCCCTGTCAATCGAGCATTGATGATTGTACTGACGATTGGATCAGCGACTGTGCCGGGTAGTTGTGAAATTCGCCTTGAAATTCGATTTTCATAGCTATCGCTATATTTCTTTAGCCAAGCTTTGGCTAGCATTTCTGGCGTGCTGGCTTTCAACGTTGGAGAAAGTCCTGGATTTCTGTAGCAGGCTGTTAAAATTGTGCGGTGCGCTTCAAGGAAGCGCTGATTTTGCTGGGAAAACGCTTCTTGAAAGATGTCTAAAAAGTTTTCTTCAGAGCTTGAGTTGGCAATAAGAGTATCAAAGTTAACAGACATTCAAGAATTTTCCTTCTGGATAAATATCCCTTTGTCCACCTACCTATCCTACGCAATCGGTAGCTCTACTTGAAAACAACTGCCCTGGCCCAGTTCGCTGCGCACAGTAATCTGCCCGTGATGCTGATGGGCGATCGCCTGGGCAATGGCCAAACCTAACCCTGAGCCCCCTTCGCGACGGGCCCGGGCCTGGTCGGCACGCCAAAACCGATCAAAAACAAACGGCAGATGCTCAGCCGCAATGCCAATGCCCGTGTCTGCAACACAAATTTGCACTACATCATCCGGCACCGTAGCCGATAGCGTGACGCTGCCGCCGGGGGGCGTGTAGTGAATGGCGTTGGTCAACAGGTTGCCCAGCAAACGCTTGAGTTGGAATGGCTCGCCCCATACCGACACGTCTTCTAGCTCTGTAATTTTGAGGTCAAGTTTGAGGTCGATTTGCTTTTGCTCGGCCTGTGACAGATACTGATCGACGACTTCTTCTAGCAGGTCTGCAATCGGGATGCTCAAGCTGGGGCTAGAGGGCATTGTAGTGCGATCGCTGCGGGCTAGCCACAGCAAGTCATCCACAAGCTGGCTCATCTGGTTGGTGGCGCTGGCGATCGCCCCCAGCTTGGCCAAATCGGCTGCCTGAAAGCGATCGCGGTGGCTTTGCATCACCTCTACCGATGCCTTAATGGCCGTCAGCGGATTGCGCAACTCGTGGGAAGCATCGGCCGTAAACTGCTTGAGTTGGCGAATGCTGCGGTCAATCGGCTGCAGCGACTGCCGAGTTAGCCACCACCCACCTACCCCCGACCAGATCAGGGCGAGCAAACTGCCCCACAGCAGCCCCGATCGCAGTCGCTCCAATTCCTCTTCGATCACTTTATTCGATTCCGTCACGCGGACATACCCCTGGAGGTTATCGTCATCTGCGGTATCGCCTGCATAAACGGGAATCGTCAGCGTATGAATGTCTTCTTCCTTGCCATCTTCTGTTTCGACGCTTTCTGCGCTCACGGGGAAAGTTTCCCCTGATTCCAAACTCAACGGTGCAGCGGTGAAATAGTGACCGGCCCGCGCCAACAGTTGCCCTTGGGCATTAAACCATTCCACACTCTGCTGGTCTTGCTGCAAGTCTTGCCAGGGAATATCCAGGTCGCCATCGTTATCGAGCCTGCGGGGAGTGCGCTCGATCGCCAAGCTAGGATTGGCGGCCACTTGTGGCAAACTGTGAGCCGCCGCATCGGCCAGGGTCGTGAGCTGCCGATCAGACTTGCGATCTAAACCTTGGGCGACCACTTGATAAACCACCAGCCCAAAGCCAGTCAAGGTAACGCCAATCACACCCAACGACGAGGCCAGTAGCCGCCAGCGCAGCGCTCTTAACTGAGGAGTAATTGTAAATTGATGGGTGACTTGAGAGGAGGTCATGGCAGGTTCAGGCAAGGACATGACGGCATCAGGACGCGATGCTGATTCCATCATGCCTAAAAACATGTCCGAAAAACACGTCCTAAAAACATGACCCCAACAATCATGTCCTTGCGCCGCACGCTATGGACTAGCGATCGTGGATTGTGAATCACCTGCAATGCTTGGGTAAGGGCGCACCCTGGGTAGGGGCGCACCGATGTGCGCCCTCGCCGAGAAAATGGCTAATAGCAATTATTTGCTGGTAGCAATTATTTAATTCACGCTGCTAGCGATCGCTATAGGCCGCCATCGGTTCTTTAATAAACCGAATGTAGAGGTGCTTAAAGGTAGACTTGAGCACCCGAGGTGCACCAAAGTCGATCGGCATCATCTGGCTGGGCAGTTGCCAGTCGGTGATCTGGAGATCCTCTGGAGACAGCACGGGGAAGTGAATGTCATCTAACTCTGGCAGCAGCCCCATTCGCTCTGCGGCCACCATCACCGGGATGGTAGCGGGATCAACGTTAAGCACCGCAACCACGGCCCGATCGAGGGCAAAGACATCGGTAGAAGCTCCCAGCAGACCCAGATCGCGGGGTTCACCAGCGCTGGGGCCGTTGCCCTCATGCCCAATGATGCCGTCGAGGATGGTCAGGGTCGGGGCGATCGCCCGGGCCGTTTCCACCAGCATGGCCCCAAAGCGATCGCGATCTTTGCCTGCTTCCATGTGCCACCAGGCCTTCATCTTGCCGGGGACGCAGCCAAACAGGTTTTTGACCCCCAGGGTGAGGGTCAACTGCATGTGCGACTTTACCTTCGGCAGGTTGATGATGACATCGGCTTCCATCGCTTCTTTACACAGCAGCAGATGGTTAAACTCTTCGCTGATCACCTGATAGCGTTTGCCCGTCGGCTCAATCACCGGAACGTTGAGTTCTTCTAAAAAGGGCAGATAGCCGTTGGCTTTAGCCACTCCAAGGGCGCTACCAAAGGCTGGGCTATCGCTGAGGAAGGGTTTGCCCCCCGCCGCCTGCACCCGCTTGGCAATGCAATAGACCAACTCTGGACGAGTGGTGCATTCTTTGGTGGGGCGTGCGCCGGTCAACAGATTGGGCTTTAGCAAGACGCGATCGCCCGGTTTTACAAAGGCTTCGATGCCGCCGAGAGGATCGAGTAGAGCATCAATCGACTGCTCTAGCGCATCCCGCTCATAGGACTGCGCCCGAATCAAGCTCACACTTGGCTGCATACGCTAGACTTCTCCCCGTGGGTAATAGATATTTCATTTAGTCTAAACAAGCAGCCCAATCTTGCCCAGGTCGTAATCTCCGTTGCGCGCAGCCCAAGCGCGTGTTAACGGGCTCGCGTCAAGGCCGTGACGCGCTCGGCATTGGCAAACACGTCGTCTCCCTGGAGCTGCCCGACGGGTGGCTTCATCTCAAACTTGAGGACGTTGTCTACGTTGATAAACACCGTCTCTTCGGGCAGGTTGACGATCCACCAATCTTTTTTGAGCAGGTGGCGCACTTCTAGCTGTAGAGTTTGCGAGGTGCCATCCCCTTCAATCGGGGCGTAGACGTTAAAGGAATCGCTGCTGCCATCCCGATAGTAAAACGTCAACTGGACATAGTTATCTTCGGTGTTATCTCCGGTGTACATAGAAGCCTCTCTTAAACGCTGAGTCAATCTTAATGAAGACTGATGCAATTGCATCGCGATCGCACAAAAAGCCACAGAGCTTAGCCAAGCTTGGTTAGACCAGCCCGGCCCTGAGCGCGACCACCGCCGCCTGCACCCGATCATCCACGGCCAGCTTGTTCATAATGCCGCGCACGTGGGTCTTGACGGTGTTGGGGCTGAGATAGAGCACGGCGGCAATTTCAGGGTTACTGCGCCCTTCTACCATCAGTTTGAGCACCTCTAGCTCCCGCTGCGAGAGCTGGCCGATCACTTCAGACTCAGCCGGGGCAGAGGGTTTGAGGTGATCCATGACGCTCCGCGCCACTTGGGGATCAAGGTAGCTGGCCCCTTCTTGGGCCGCAGAAATCGCCGTTAGCAGCCGATCGACGGTGGTGCCCTTGACGCAATAGGCATCGGCCCCGCTCGACAGGGCAGCGATGACTTCATTTTCGCTGGTGTGCGAGGTTAACATCACCACCCGAATATCGGGATTGGCGGCTTTGATCTGGTGGGTGGCGGCGATGCCATCGAGACGCGGCAGGCCAATATCCATCACCACAATGTCTGGCTTGAGCCGCAAGGCGGCCTCAACGCCTAAGTAGCCATCGTCAGCTCGACCGACAACCGTCATACCGGGGGCACTGGCCAGCGATTGTTCTAGCCCAAGCTGCATCATTGGGTCGTCTTCAACGATTAACACTCTCAATGGCGGCTTTTCAGGAGTTGTAGTCATGGGGGAAGCTCCTTCAGGAGAACAAGGCGGGCAATCGGGCAGGATCAATACAATCCAACACTTATCGAAAGATTACCCCATTTATCTGGCTTCTTGGCCGAGGATTTGGGCGGATTAGAACGCGAATAGAGTTTTTTCTGAAAGATCCTAGGTGAGGCGATCGCCCAGCCAGTAGATCAATAGTACTACAAAGAGGGAGGGCAGAAACGAAGCCACCTTGACTTTGCCGATATCCAGCAGATTGAGCCCCAGTCCCAAAATCATCAGCCCGCCCACCCCCGTGATCAGCAGCACCGGCGGCGCGCTGGCCGGGTCAGGCAAAACCTGCGCTAAGGAGCCCGCCGCCAGCGACAAACTACCTTGAAACAGCACAATCGACAGCGTCGAAAAGCCGACCCCTAGGCCGTAGCTACTGGTAAGGGCGATCGCCGCCAAACCGTCCATCGCCGCCTTGATCAACAGTAGGGCGTTGTCGCCAGTGATGCCGTTGTTGAGGCTGCCGATGATCGCCATCGGGCCAATGCAAAACAGCAGACTCGCCGCCACAAACCCTTCGGTAAAACGCCCCTGCCCCCGAAACTGGCGCTTGAGCCAGTTGCCTACGGCTTCCAGCCGATCCTCAATGCCCAGCCACTCTCCCAGCAAGCCGCCGATCACCATTGCCAGCAGTCCCACAATCACGCCATCTAGCTGGCCAGCGCGGGTGCCCATCAAACTGTTGGCCATCCCCATGCCAATCAGCAAGGTCAGTAGCCCCACCCCTTGGGTGATGATCTGCTGCATCGGTTTGGGCAAGCGCTCCCCCAACACCAGCCCGACGGTTGTTCCCAGCACAATGGTGATGGCGTTAATCCACGTGCCGCTCGTCCGCATCCAAAAATCCAGCACACTGTACCTCGTAATCTGCCGGGATCCCACCCTGCCTGTATCTTAAGCATAGTAGTGGATGGCGATCGCCATCTACTGCCGCATAATCGCCATCTGAGGTAGGCGCAGCTTGAAGATTTCTCAACTCCAGGCCTTTGTCACAGTGGCCGACCACGGCAACTTTAGTGCAGCAGCCCTCCAGCTCGGGCTATCGCAATCCAGCGTTAGTCATGCGATCGCCACCCTCGAAGAAGAGCTGGGCGTCGTTTTATTTCTGCGGGGGCGGCACGGGGCCGTCTTAACCCCTGAAGGCGAACAGGTGATTGCCGAATCGCGTCAGGTGCTGACCCTGCTCGACACCATTACCCACAAGGCCCGCCTCTGCCAAAAACTGCAAAGCGGGCAGGTGCGGATTGCTACCGTCCGCAGCATTGCCAGCCACGTCCTGCCAGCGGTAATTGAGCAGTTTCAGCGCCAGTTTCCGGCCATCAGCGCTGTGATTACCGACTACGACCTCTACTCGGAGGTCGAGCAGGCCCTCTACGATGGCCAGGCCGAAATTGGGTTCACCATTTTGCCAGCCCCCAGCGATTTTGAGACCCGCGAGCTGCTGCGCGACGAGTTTGTAGCGCTGCTGCCACCGGGCACCCTAGGCGAACAGGAAACCCTCAGTTGGGACGCGCTGACCCAACTGCCGATGATCATGAATCGGCGCAGCCCGCTGCACAACAAGGCGGTGCACGACCACCTGGCGCAGTTTGGGCACACGCTAACTATCAGTCACGAAGTCCGCGAAGACTCTACCGTGCTGGGTTTGGTCAAACAAGGGCTTGGGGCTAGCATCATGGCCCGACTGGCGGCTGAACCGATCCCTGAGGGCATCCAGGTGAGAAGCCTGCCGGTTCCGGCTGAGCGCATTATCGGCGTGGCGATCGCGGCCAATAGCATTTTGCCACGATCGGTTTTTGCCTTTTTAGATGTGGTCAATCAGGTTTGGCAAGTAAGGAAAGAAGGGTAAAGGGTAAAGGGTGAAAGCTAAAAGACGTGGTGCGGGCATCTTGTCCGCCTGCGAGATGTTCATGCCGCCTGCAAGCCCCAGACAAACGGTGCGAAATCCTCTCAGGAGAAAGACAGCAAGACGGCAGAACGTGAAACCCGTTACTCTTGTTCGTCGTCCTCTTCTTCTGCGTCTGCGTTTTCGTCTTCTGCGGTCACTGCTGCCATGTCGAGATCGACTCCAGCTTGGGCCTGCATGCGATTGCTCAGGGCGATCCATTGGGCTACGCTCAGGTCTTCGGCGCGGGCTTGGGGGTTGATGCCTAGCTCGGTCAGCAGGGCCAGAAATTCGGCGCTGTCGATTAGGGCTTTGATGTTGTTGCGCAGCATCTTGCGCTTGGCGCTGAAGCCTTGTTTGACTAGGCGATCGAGCCAGGCGGGATCTTCGGCGGGGGGCTCAATCGGTCGAGGTTTGAGGCGCACTACGGCGGAGTCAACTTTGGGGGGTGGCTGAAAGGCTTTGGCGGGGACGTGGCAGATCAGTTCGCAGGTGGCTAAGTATTGCACCCGTACCGATAGTGCGCCAAAGGCGCGGGAGCCGGGCTTGGCGCAGAGCCGATCGGCAACTTCTTTTTGCACCAGCAGCACGATCGCATCGTAGGGCTTGGGGTTTGGGGTGGCGATCGCCCCGAGCAGGAGTTCTAAAATCGGCCCGGTGATGTAGTACGGAATATTCGCTACTACTTTGTTGGCCTGCTGCCAGCGGGGGAAGTTGGCCAGATTGGCGTTGACATCCAGGCTGAGGATATCGCCCTCTAGCAATAAGAAATTCTCAGCCTGACGAAATTTTTGCACCAGCGTTTTGCACAGGTCGCGATCGATTTCTACCGCGACGAGGGCCTCGACTAAGGGCAGCAGCCGAGCGGTCAAAATGCCCGTGCCGGGGCCAATTTCGAGCAGGCGATCGCTCGGTTTGAGGTCGGCCGCTTTGACAATCTGATTGAGGATGCGATCGCTCCGCAGCCAATGTTGCCCAAACTGTTTTCGTGGTCGAGTGGTCATGGCGTGATCGGCGGGCCGCTAAAAATTTGCTTGGGCTAAGAACGAGGCATTTTATTGCAGACTCCATTAGACCGCAATTCGCCCAGTCGAGCTAGGGGGTCGGGCTGGGAATACCGGGGGAACGTCGGCGATCGCCTGATTTGCTTTACAAATCCAGTCAAATCGAGTCAAATCCAGTCAAATCGTTACAGTCGGGAACCTTGGTCAATTCTGGTCTACGACTTTAGGTACAGAGCAAACCCAGACGGGGCAGAGCGATCGCCCATTTCAGTTCGGGAACCCGTACATCCAAAAAGATTGCAGTTGGGGGCAGGGTTCGATAGATTAGCACTCAGGACTCAAGAGTGCTAACTTCGGTTGGACTTGACTGAAGGTTAGTCAAAATGACGGGTCACCTGCATCGATGGACTTAACGAGTGCATTGAATGTCGGGGATGTCATGCGTCTACCTCAGCGTTCCTAAAAATAATCCACACACCTAAAACTGTCGGAGTGATTTGTATGGCAGCAGTATCTCTAAGCGTCTCTACCGTAAAACCCTTGGGAGATCGTGTTTTTGTCAAGGTAAGCGCTTCTGAGGAAAAGACCGCTGGCGGAATCTTCCTGCCTGATACCGCTAAGGAAAAGCCCCAAGTTGGCGAAGTTGTACAGGTTGGCCCTGGCAAACGCAACGACGATGGCAGCCGCCAAGAGTTGGAAGTCAGCGTTGGGAACAAGGTTCTTTACTCCAAGTATGCGGGTACCGATATCAAACTGGGTACTGAAGACTACGTCCTGCTTTACGAAAAGGACATTCTGGCGATCATTGACTAGTTGGCCAACAGGGCTAGTTCGCTAACAGGGCTAGTTCGTTAACAAGACTAGTTCGCTAACAGGAACCGGGACAGCGCTGGGGCTGGCAAAACACTCCAGAGCTAGAACGGGTCAACAGCGGCTGACTAGATTGTTCATTTCTGGTCTATTCCACTCTGGTCTATTCCACAGTAATTTTCACTACCTAACCTAAACATTGAGTCATTATGGCAAAGCGCATCATTTACAACGAAAATGCACGTCGGGCCCTAGAAAAAGGGATTGATATTCTGGCTGAAGCCGTTGCTGTTACCTTGGGTCCCAAGGGTCGCAACGTCGTGCTAGAGAAGAAGTTTGGCGCTCCTCAAATCGTTAACGATGGTGTCACCATCGCTAAGGAAATTGAGCTAGAAGACCACATCGAAAACACGGGTGTTGCCCTGATTCGTCAAGCCGCTTCTAAAACCAACGATGCAGCGGGCGACGGCACCACCACCGCCACCGTTTTGGCTCACGCCATCGTTAAGGAAGGTCTGCGCAACGTGGCCGCTGGTGCTAATGCCATCTCCCTGAAGCGTGGTATCGACAAAGCCACCGCATTCTTGGTCGAAAAAATCGCTGAGCATGCTCGCCCTGTAGAAGACTCCAAGGCGATCGCTCAAGTTGGTTCCATCTCTGCCGGCAACGACGAAGAAGTCGGTGCCATGATTGCTGAAGCCATGGAGAAAGTGGGTCGCGAAGGCGTCATCTCCCTGGAAGAAGGCAAGTCGATGGTGACTGAGCTAGAAGTAACCGAAGGGATGCGCTTTGACAAAGGCTACATCTCGCCTTACTTTGCTACCGACACCGAGCGCATGGAAGCCGTCCTCGATGAGCCTTACATCCTGCTCACCGACAAGAAAATCACCTTGGTGCAAGACCTGGTGCCCGTGCTTGAGCAAGTCGCTCGTTCCGGTCGTCCCCTGCTGATTTTGGCAGAAGACATCGAGAAAGAAGCGCTCGCTACCCTCGTTGTTAACCGTCTGCGCGGCGTGCTCAACGTGGCTGCTGTGAAGGCTCCTGGCTTTGGCGATCGCCGTAAAGCGATGCTCGAAGATATCGCTGTGCTAACCGGCGGTCAAGTGATCACCGAAGATGCAGGTCTGAAGCTCGACAGCGTTAAGCTCGATGCCCTCGGTCGCGCTCGTCGGATCACCATCACCAAAGACACCACCACCATTGTTGCTGAAGGCAACGACGTGGCTGTGAAAGCTCGGATTGACCAAATCCGTCGTCAGATCGAAGAAAGCGATTCTTCCTACGACAAAGAGAAGCTGCAAGAGCGCTTGGCTAAACTGGCTGGCGGTGTGGCTGTGGTCAAAGTCGGTGCGGCTACCGAAACCGAAATGAAAGACCGCAAGCTGCGTCTGGAAGATGCCATCAACGCGACCAAGGCTGCTGTTGAAGAAGGTATCGTCCCCGGCGGTGGCACCACCCTGGCGCACCTCTCTCCTGAGCTAGAAGTGTGGGCTAACGCCAACCTCAAGACCGAAGAGCTAACCGGCGCGCTGATTGTGGCTCGTGCATTGGCAGCTCCGCTGAAGCGGATCGCTGAAAACGCGGGTCAAAACGGTGCGGTGATTGCAGAACGCGTCAAAGAGAAGGACTTCAACGTTGGCTACAACGCTGCAACGAACGAGTTCGTTGACCTGTTTGAAGCGGGTATCGTTGACCCTGCTAAAGTGACCCGTTCGGCGCTGCAAAACGCGGCTTCGATCGCTGGCATGGTGTTGACCACCGAGTGCATCGTGGTTGACAAGCCCGAACCCAAGGAAGCGGCTGGCGCTGGCGCTGGCGGCGGCATGGGCGGCGGTGACTTCGACTATTAATTTGGTCGGCTAACCTAGCCAACTATCAATCTGATGTAGTCAGGACGCTGCGATGCAGCGTTCCTGCTGCCCCAAAAGGGCGATCGCTTGTGAATAGGCGATCGCCCTTTTTTTGGCGTCGGCAATATTCTCTAATCCCAAGCATATTGTGTTAGACCTATTGAGACATCAGAAAATTGCCACGGGGCACTTCGTTCAACCAGGGCTATGCCGACTATCTGGGAAAAGATTTTAAAAAAAGGATATCGCGCTTGGCGGCGACGGTTGCAGCCGCCCAAAGAGTCGCCATCTCAGACTGTGCCCCCCATCCCCCCGGTCAACAGCGTTATTGATAACCAGCCAGTAGACAACCAGCTGCTGCGGCACAAAAACGTGTTGATCACCGGGGCCGGAAAAAATATCGGCCGGGCGATCGCCCTCGAAATGGCCCGTCAGGGAGCCAATGTTTTTTTTACCAATACCGATGCGGCGACCTGTGATCAGTTGCAGCAAGAGCTTAACGCCTTTTCTATTACCTCGGCGGGCTATGTTTCGGATGTGGCCAATATCGATGACGTCGACGCCCTCTGCCAGACCTTGCACAAAGATGCAGGCACCATCGACATTGTGGTCAACAATGTTGGCATTCAGTTTGAGGCGATTGGGTTATTGCAATCTACCCGCGATCAGTGGAAAGCCACATTTGACACCAATGTAATTGGCCCCATGTATCTCAGTCAGCAAATGGCCAAAGCCATGATTCAACAAAACGTGCGCGGCTCGTTTTTGTTTGTCACGTCCATCCACCAATTTACGATCAGCCGCTGGCCGAGCTACAGCGCCTCTAAGGCCGCGCTAGGCATGGCCATTCAAGAGTTGGCGGTAGAACTGGCGGCCTACGGCATTCGAGTAAATGGCATCGCCCCTGGATGGGTGGCCGAAGATGCCCACGGCATGCCGCGCCCTCATCCCTACACGCCCTTAGGGCAGCAATCGATCCACCCGGTTTATATTGGACGAGCCGCTGTCTATCTGGCTGCCGATTATTTTTCGCAAGGGACTACGGGCGCGGTGCTCACCATCGACGGTGGGCTGTCGCTCTACAATGCGCGAGTGGCGCAATGTCCACCTAAGGTAATGCGCCATGATGACCAAGCTTAAAACCCGATGGCAACGCCTCTGCAAGCGCTGGCAGCAGCGCTGGGCCCGTCCCTATTTGCGATCGCACCATCCCCAGTTTGATCGGCTGTTTCCGCGTGGCACCAAAATTGAGCGGATCGCCACCGGGTTCCAGTTCACCGAAGGCCCGGTTTGGCGGCCCGTCGACCACACGCTGCTGTTTAGCGATATTCCCGCCAACTGCATCTATCAGCTTGATGCCAACCAAACAGTAACCGTCTTTCGATCGCCCAGCGGCCACTCCAACGGCCTCACCTGCGATCGCCACGGTCGCCTTATTGCCTGCGAACATGGCCCCCGCCGCGTCACCCGCACTGAGCTAGATGGCACAATTACCGTGCTAGCCGATAGCTTTGACGGCAAGCCGTTAAATAGCCCCAACGATGTTGTCGTCGCCGCCGATGGCGCGATTTATTTTACCGATCCGCCCTACGGCATTTCACCCCAGCAGCAGCAGCAGCCCGCGCAAGGGGTGTACCGCATCGCACCCGATGGCCAGATTCGCCAAGTGGTGGGAGATTTTGATCGCCCCAATGGTCTAGCCTTTTCGCCCGACGGCCGCCAGCTTTATATTGATGACTCGGCCCGGCGGCATGTGCGTGTGTTTGAGGTGCAAGCTGATGGTTCACTCACGGGCGATCGCCTGTTTGCTGATCTAGCGGTACCCCAACCCGGAGTGCCCGATGGCATGAAGCTCGATCAAGCCGGCAACCTGTTTTGTACCGGCCCAGGCGGCATTTGGGTTTTTGATCCGACTGGGCTCCATTTAGGCACGATTGGTTTACCCGAACAACCCGCCAACTGCGCCTGGGGCGATCGCGACTATTGCACCCTCTACATCACGGCCTGCACGTCACTCTATCGCATTCGCTGCAGTCAGCCCGGATGGGTACCCTAGCCCACACCGCATTCCCAAACGGGATCAATGCCGAAACACAAACGTCAAAATATAGATCGACCAAAAGACCAAAAAGCCTAGCCCTGCCAACACGCCAAAGATGCCCGATGTATTAGCAGGCTGGTTTAACGAGACAATCGACGTTGCATCGGCTGTGTTGATAAATGTATCTTGGTCGCGAATAATCGCCTGCGGCAGTAGCTGCTCAGAGCTAGTTTCGACCCCCGGCATTTTTTTAACCGCCGTGCCAATGGCCAAAAACTCAATGATGCCGCCGCCTAAGTTATACACATAGGTTTTAATGCCCACCACCTGATCGGCCCCGCTGCGGCGCGCATCTTCAGCAATATGCTTCAAGGCCTCTTCGCGCGCTTCGTAGATCAGGCTGGTCAACTCTCTGATCTCACCCCGCACAAACGACTTGAAAAACGAAGTGATGCCCCCAACTAACCCCAACGAATAAACCGAAACTCCTAAAACTAGCTGCACGGGCATATAGCCCTGATAGATCAGGTTCCACATTTCTTCATTGGTCAGGTCGCTGGTAATTGGATTTTGGCGATACAGATCGGGTAAAGCCGGATGGCTCGAAGCCGTACCAATCATCACCATTTCTTGCATTCCCGCCAGCGGCAAGATCGAGGTTTTAATGCCAACGACCGCATTAGCGCCTACGTCGCGCGCCTCGGCCTTGATGCGCTTGAGGGCAAGATGGCGAGTTTCATTAAAAATGCGCGAAAATTCTTTAATTTCTCCCCGGGCTAGGCTCCTCAGGCTGCCAACAATGCCGCCGCCCACACCAATCGAGTAGGCCACATTGCCAAACACAAAGCGCTTGGGGGTAAACCCGCAGTCGATCTGGCAATATAGCGCTTGCCCATCGGCCGAGCTAGAAAATTCTAAATGCTCGGCTTTATCGCCCTGCCGATGGACGCAGGAGCCAATGGCTAAAAATTCGACGTTGGTGCCATGAAAAATCAGTTCGTTGGATACACCCGTGATACCAACGCCGCCGTGGTGTTTGGCTTCTGCCACCATGCGGGCATAGGCGCGTTGCCGTCCCTCATGGATAATCTTGGTGACAGGATGCACTTCTCCACCCACGAGGGTCTTCAGCCCAGAGCCAATGCTGCTAACTACACCCAGGGAAATGACGCTGTTGCCAATCACTAAATCCCCTGGGGTGAACCCTTGCCGCTGCAAACAAAAAATCTCATTGCCCGATAATCCGGTAATTATGGCCATAACAATATCTTGCGCCAGGTATAGAACTCAAGCAAACGATGAAGCGGTGCATGGCGATCGCGATCGCGCAATTTGTAGCTAGCGTTGGCGATCGCGATCTGTTGTTGCGTCAGCGGCGATAGACACGCTGACCTCCATGCCGATTCTCCTAAATTGTCACAGCGAGAGGGTAATTGCCAAGACATTTGTAACGTTGAGGCGATCGCCCTCTTTTTGATCCTGTCTTACCTGGGAGTGATGGTCACAGCGCCACGTTGCCACATCACCAGATCGCCACATCGCCCCCACAAACCAAACGTTTCGTAAGGGTCATTGCTTAACCCGGAGAGGCTAAGACTATACTGAAATAACCTTGTAGCCTCACGCACCCGCTATGACTGCATTCACAATCAGTCTAGAACCCGTCATCCATGTAACGGATGAACAGTTTTATCAACTCTGCCAGGTCAATCCTGATGTGAAGTTTGAGCGGGATGCAGCTGGAAATTTGATCATCATGGCACCGACGGGCGGAGAAACAGGAAGCTATAACGCTGAGATTGTTGCTGACTTTGTGATTTGGAATCGTCAAACTCGACTCGGTAAAGTATTTGACTCCTCCACCTGCTTCAAATTACCCAAAGGAGGCGATCGCTCTCCTGATGTGGCCTGGGTTGCGATAGAACGCTGGAGTCAATTGAGTCAAGAGCAGCAGCGCAAATTTCCACCGATCGCCCCTGATTTTGTCTTGGAGTTGATGTCTCCTACTGACAGCTTGGAGAATACTCAAGCCAAGATGCAGGAATATATGAATAACGGAGTGAAATTGGGCTGGCTGATCGATCGCGATCGCCGATGCGTAGAAATTTATCGCAGCAATCAACCTGTAGAAAAATTAACCAGTCCAGAACGGCTTGCAGGAGAAGCGGTCTTACCCGGATTTTTCCTGAACATGGATATCGTTTGGTAGACAATTTTTAGATGTGGTACACAGCTCTTTCAATCACGATCGCAGCCCTGCCTCTTTTAGTAACGCGTCAACCCAGGCTTCATGCTCTGAAGTTAAAGCAGGCTGTGGCGATTCAGCATAGTTGATTCTCAGATCGTAGCCAGCCCGATCGTAGACCCCTTCTAGAATCTCCTTCAGATTGACCAACGGTTCCTGATCGCCCGATCGCAGCGGCAGTGGAAATGTCGGGATCGGATCGTGCAGCCCAAAGGCATAGAGTTGTGCTTTGGGGCGTTGATCGGCGCGACTGACCAAAATTTGATAGTCAGGGGTGACTTCTGCTCCTTGCAGAGGCATGGATAATCCTGCCCGCAATAGATCAATCTCAATCAGATGAGTTAAGCTTGCCAAGATTTGCTGACGCTTTTGCAAATAGGCATTGCGGCCTTCACCCGCTTGTTTGTTTTTAGGCGATAACAGCTCAATGGTTGTTATCACTACATCAGAGCCAACTTCACGGATTTCTAAGTAGCGCTCTTGCACTTCTTCAACAACGGGCACCGTCACGGTAATCGGCTCGAATGCGGAAGGCAATGTGGCGATCGCCATCTTATCTGTCTCTGGTTGGGGCGCAGGCTGGCGTGAAAACACAGAAACATCGGGAATACCGACTAGGACGCTATCTTCGACAACACTCAGATAGACCCGCTTTTCAACTTCTACGTAGTAGCGAGGACGCAGTGCAGCCGCGA
>DATNOW010000434.1:0-2252 GCA_036703515.1 Chroococcidiopsis sp. | reverse complement strand
CGTGAGGGTTAGACATGGTTTCGACCGCAGTCCGAGATCGGTCGCTGGCAGAACTTGCTGACGAACTGAGCCTTGATTTTTTCCTCGTCTCTTACACTGACCTGTTGGGCGGCACACGTTCCAAGCTGGTGCCCGCTTCGCAAATCGCGCCGGTCGAAAAAGAAGGAGCATTCTTCGCGCCGTTTGCGTCTAACCTAGGGCTCGGCCCCGACGCCCACGACATCGCCGCCATCCCCGATCCCAAGTCGCTGATTGTGCTGCCCTGGAAACCCAATGTCGGTTGGTTAGCCAGTGATGTTTACATTGATGGCGCACCCTACGCTGCCGCCCCACGGGTGATTTTTAAGTCGGTGCTGAGCCAGTGCCAAGCCCTCGGCTATCAATACAAAACGGGAGTCGAAGCCGAGTTTTTTCTGCTCAAACAAACCGACAAGGGCTATGAGATCGCCGACTCCAAAGACACGGCTTCCCGCCCCTGCTACGACCAGCTCAACCTGATGCGCCAGTTTGACTTTATTTCAACCCTGGTGGGCTACATGGAAGGCTTGGGCTGGGGGCCCTATCAGTGCGACCACGAAGATGCCAACGGTCAGTTTGAGATCAACTGGACCTACGATGATGCGTTAGTCACCGCCGATCGCCACGTCTTTTTCAAATACATGGTCAAAACCCTCGCCGAACAGCGGGGGTTAACCGCCACCTTTATGCCCAAACCCTTTAGCCATCTGACCGGCAACGGGGCCCACATCCACATGAGCCTGTGGTCGGGTGAAACCAACGCCTTTGCCGATGCCGCCGGAGAATTGGGGCTCTCGACCCTGGGCTACGAATTTTTGGCAGGGGTGTTGAGCCACGCCCGCGGACTGTCGGCCCTCTGCACCCCCACCGTCACCTCCTACAAACGGCTGTCGGCCGCCGATAGCGTCTCGGGTAGCTGCTGGGCTCCGCGCTATGTCTCCTACGGCGGCAACAACCGCACCCACATGATCCGCATCCCCGACGGGGGGCGGTTTGAGTGTCGCTTGCTAGACGGTGCGTCCAACCTTTACCTAGCGCTGGCCGGGCTGCTGGCGGCAGGTTTAGAAGGCGTCACCCATCACCTCCAGCCGGGCGATCGCCTCGATGAAAATATGTATGTCCGCGGCTCCGAGTTTGACCTTGTTAGCCTACCCGCCAACCTGCTCGAAGGTTTGCAGTGTCTTCAAGATGATGCCCTGATCATGAACACCCTCGGAGACGCAGCAGCCAAGCTTTTTATCGACTTCAAGACCGGCGAGTGGAATGCTTATAACGCAGCGATTACCCCGTGGGAGATCGAGCACTACATAAACTGTTGAATTTCTCGGTTTTCAGAGGAACCCATTCAGTGCTATGACTGTGGTGGCTATAGATTCATTTCAAGATTCGCTCCACCACAGATTCATTTCATCACCCCATTTCACCACCTTAATGGATGCCATCCGCCTGCTTTACATGAAAACCTTGCTCAACCAACATATCAAGCGCGATTTCATCGTCTGTTTATGCATCTGGTTTGGGCTCGAAGTAATCGGCTTCGTCATTTTGCCCCTCGCGGGAGCAACAGATATTGGCAAAGACTGGTTTATCCCAAGCGTGCTGCTGGGGATTTTGGGCGCGTTTTTGTTTGCGCTCAGTTCCCAAGTTATTTTGACGGTGCCCTATCAGCAACAGCGGGTTTTCAAAGTATTGCAGTGGCTAGTGGGCATTATTTTTGCTTGGTTAGGGCTAGCCGGTGTCGCATTTCCGCTGTTGGTGATGGGTGTACAAATTTTTCAGCGCATCTTAGAAAACCTGATGAAGTGAAAGCCGGATCCAGTAAAGACCGGATCCAGCCAAAGCCAGATCGTGCCCAGCAATTGGGTTCATCACGGTGAACCGTTGCTCAGACTGCGGGCTCAGACTGCCGGATCAGACTACGCGATCGAGGCGATCGCCCGTGCTCGGGTCAAACACAAACAGATGCGCTAAATCAAGAGCCACAGGCAGGCGATCGCCCACCTGAGTATTGATGCTGGGCGCAACCTGGAGGTTGAGCACAGTTTCGTGATCCCCGTCAGGCACCACCGCCCGAATCAAAGTTTCTCGTCCCAGCGGTTCGACCACGCTCACCTTTGCCTGGAGCCATGCCTGCTCGGGATAATCTTCATCTGCGGTTATGCCATCGGCTGCTGCTCCATCGGTGGCTATTGTCAGATGTTCGGGGCGAATGCCGAGGTTAAAGCCCTCACCGG
>DATNOW010000433.1:0-10867 GCA_036703515.1 Chroococcidiopsis sp. | reverse complement strand
AACGCACCATTTTGTTGGGCATCCTAACATTGATCCTTGACCTACATGCTCTCATGCCCGATTACCGAAGACCTGGAATTGCAGGCGGCACCTACTTCATCACCCAAGTTACTTATCAACGTCAGCCTTGGCTATGCCGTGAGGTGGGTCGTCAGGTGCTACGGACAGCTATCAATCAGGTTAGAGAAACTCGTCTTTTTTGATTGATGCCTTTGTGCTGTTACCCGATCATTTTCACTGCCTTTGGACTTTTCCTCAAAACGACAGCGATTTATCCACTCGTCTGCGCTTGATCAAAACGTATGTCACGCGGCATTATGGAACTCAGTTAGGACTTGATGCAAACGTTTCAAATTCCCGCAGGCAGCGGAAAGAATGCAATCTGTGGCAGCGTCGCTTTTGGGAACATTTGATTCGAGACGAAACCGATTGTGCTCAACATTGTGACTCTATACACTACAATCCAGTGCATCATCAATTGTGCCAAATACCAACAGAATGGCAATTTTCAAGTGTGCATCGATTGATTACCGAAGGGATGTATCCGCCAAATTGGGGCGATCGCCCAGTTGGGTTTGGGCTGGATGGGCAATGGGAGTGATGGTACGTTTGCTTATCGCAATGCACCCTACAAGATCGGCGATCGCACTAAAAATTACATTACAGAATCTGTGGGAGCATAATCAATGATAAACAGTTTTGAACTTAAAAACTTTGGGCCAATTCATCAGATTAAGTGTGACAACTTGGGCCATATTAATTTGATTATTGGTGGTAATGGGACAGGTAAAACTATTCTGCTCAAAGCTCTTTATACTGCTATGCGAACGTTAGAAGGTTACAGGCGAGGAAACGAGCCGCGCAATGCCTCCGAAATTCTTGCAGAAAAACTATATTGGACTTTTGAGGTAGATAAAATTGGTGATCTTGTGAGTAAAGGAGCAGAGAATCCTCTATCTTTCAAGTTCAATTTTGATGGGAAGGAGTTCTGCTACGGATTCGGTAAAGATACTGTTAGCAGTATTAACTCTTTAGAAAATCACCTGTCACCCCGGAGTAGTAACTCGATTTTTCTACCCACAAAAGAAGTTCTCTCTCTGCATCAAGTGATTTTAGAATCTCGTGACCTGGAGAAAACCTTTGGCTTCGATGACACCTACCTCGATTTAGCGCGAGCATTAACACAACTTCCCCAACGAGGTAAAAACCACCAAAGCTTTGCTTCATCCCGTAATCACTTAAAGGAGATTCTGGATGGCAAGATTGAGTATGATGAAAAGACTAGGCGCTGGCAGTTTAAGAAGGGAAATCAAAAGTTTCCGATTGGTGTGACGGCAGAAGGAATTAAGAAAATTTCTATTCTTGATACCTTGTTAGGAAATCGTTATCTCGATCCAGATTCGGTGATTTTTATTGACGAACCAGAATCAGCACTACATCCAACTGCAATTTCCAAGTTTCTTGATATCATCGCCATGTTGGCCGAGGCTGGAATCCAGTTTTTTATGGCCAGTCATTCTTACTTTGTCATCAAAAAACTATTTCTTGTTTCCCAGACGAAAAAGAATCTGTCAATTCCAATCATTTCTGCGGTGGATGATCATTGGAAAACCTTTAATTTAAGGGAAGGTTTGCCAAGCAACCCAATTATTGACGAGTCAATCCAGCTTTATAAAGAAGAGGTGGAGCTGGCATTGCAATGACGACTGAACCGATGCATGAGTCTGGAATGGTATTTGGTCCTTACCCAGAAGGAAGTTGTTTCTACATTGAAAGGTGCGAAACTTACCAAAGCATTCAGGATGGGGTGAAGATTGCAGAATTCTTATTGCTTCGGCACTTCCAAAATGATCCCACAGTTTGGATTGTTGAGGCAAAATCCAGTACACCTCGTCCTGAAACCCAACCAAACTTCGATAACTTTATTGAAGAAATTCGAGAGAAATTTATCAATGCGCTCACGTTGAGTGTAGCAGCCTGCTTAAGGCGTCATTCTACCTATGAAGAATTGCCTAAACCATTTCAAACACTTGATCTGAAAACAACAAAATTTCGCTTCATACTGGTTATCAATGGACATGATGAAAAATGGCTACCACCGATACAGGAGGCGCTAAAACAAGCACTCTACCCTACAGTAAAAACCTGGAATTTATCACCAACCTCTGTTGTAGTGCTGAATAACGTCATGGCTCGATCGCAAGGACTGATTAGTGAACCATGTAATTAAGTTAGAAATAGTGCGATCGCCCCTCCTGTAGTTCTTGCAGGTTGCATTCCCCACAGCAACAACGCCTGACTCGTTGGTTAAGAGAGCGCAACAAAACCCAACCTTGGCAAAAGAAATGCGATCGCTTTTTTGGGGTGGGATAGAGAAGTTGGAAGGGCGATGGAAGCGATGGTGCGTTTGCTTGTCGCAACGCACCCTACTAGATTGGCGATCGCACTGGATAACACACTCCCAGGGAGCAGTTAGCCCAAACGTTTCGGGCTAGTAAGTGGTTATGTGTCTCTGGGAACATTAAAGTTCGCCAGTTTTACATCTTTTGCCCACCTCGTCCAAGTTTATTTTTCTGCAATTGATTGGGTTGTCTAAAACGATTTTTGCCAGCAATACGGAGAAGACGAAGAAATTTGGGACATTCAAAATGGTTTGGCGCTTTGCAAACTGCTGCATGACGAAGCCCATCACGCATTGAGGTCAATTCCTTAATTTTCTTGTCTAACTCCTCTGCTTTAGCTGAAAGCAGTGCTCTATTAATTTCCGCACCTTCAGGAGTAAACATTTCAGCTACCTCATGCAGCGAGAAGCCGGCACTGCGGGCTAACGATATTAAAGCAAGCCGCTCCATAACATCGGCGCTAAAAAGACGACGCAGCCCACTTCGTCCATTTGACTGAATCAGCCCTTTCTCTTCATAAAAGCGTAGCGTTGAGGCGGGCAATCCTGATGCCTTTACCACTTCAGATATATCCATCATGTCACTATTGCAACCGACCCTTGACCTCAAGTTAACTTGAACTTGTATTGTAGCCTTGTACGCAACTTCATGGGCTAGATACAGATGTTGGGACTGACATGGATATTGATATACAGTGCATTGGGTGGCTTTGTTGGTTTTATGGGAGGCTTGCTCGGTGTGGGTGGTGGCGGAATATTGGTTCCTCTGCTCGCATCAATCTTTGTTTACCAGGGTATTGGTGGCGATGAAGTAGTTCACTTGTCCTTGGGAACATCATTGATGTGTATGATCATTTCTTCAACCGCAAGTATTCGCGCCCATGCGTCCCGAGATGCTGTTGTGTGGAAGGTCGTTAGCGGCATGGCTCCCGGAATTATACTGGGCGCTCTACTGTCCACCCAAGTCGCGGCTAATCTCAACTCAGCTTACATTGCCCTCTTTTTTGCGCTTTTCATGGCGCTTGTAGCAGTGCAGATGTTTGTGAATTGGAAACCCAAACCAAGCTTGAAGCCAGTCACACTTCGGGGATTACTGACCGCTGGAGTTGCGATCGGATCGATATCCGCACTGGCGGCAGTGGGCGGCGGTTTTCTCACAGTGACCTACCTGAATTACAAGAATATCGGCATGAAAAGAGCCGTTGGCACTTCAGCCGCAATCGGGCTTCCTATTGCGATCGCCGGAACGATTGGCTACATGATTAGCGGTTGGTCTAAGACAGTGAGTGATCCCTATACGATTGGATTCATTTACCTGCCTGCATTTTTTGCAATATCGATCGCCAGCTTCATGGCTGCTCCTTATGGCGCTCGTTGGTCACATCGTTTACCTGAAGCTTACTTGAAAAAGATATTTGCAGTTATCTCGCTCATCTTAAGCTTAAAGATGCTGCTCTCATTTGTTAAATTCTGACCTAGCAGTATAGACATTTATTGATTGAGAGTAGTTTGTCGGTGTTTACATCGTACATATTTGACACCTGAGGAATCTTGGAGATTGTTTGGAAAGTCCTCTGAGGCAGTGCGATCGCTACTCTAGTAATGCTTTGCTGAAACCGCAAACGCACCATTTCGTTGAGCGTCCTAAACTTGTTCCTTGACCTGCATTGTCTCTTGGGAAACGCCATTAGAGCAGATCCGTATTTCGAAGTTGCCGATCTGATTCAATCCGCAATACTCAGTCCTCGATGTCGATATAGTTGAAGGATGATTGAAAACTCTTTCGATAGCGGAGAAGCAGAGCTATGGATGACTTTTCACAGAGCCTGATTTGTCGGCATACGTTTGAATTGCAAGATTTGATGGATTCTTATCCACCAAAACTACATAACGCCAACAAGAAAATTGTTCACAGCATTGCCTGCCCACCTGGCTCTACATATAGTGGGCAACTCGTGTTTTCGCGATGGCAAACCATTCCCTTTCCACAGGATCTTTCGTGTTTAGAGCAGCAACCTGAAATCGACGAGCGACAGGGTTACTTTGGGTATGAGTCATCTGACGACAGCACTCAGGTAGAGTGGTATCTTAACTTTGCCCATTACGATCTTTTTTGTGCCTACGGTGGCCCACTATTTGCCCAAGATGAGATGCAAGTTGCTGAACATCCGGCACTCGGTTCACTGCGAGAAGCGCTTCTAGATAAAGACATAAAGCCCTTAACGGTAGAGAACGGACAACCCACTCCTGTCCTCATTCGAGGGGTTGAACGGAGGTGCAGCATTGCCACTGATCCCAATCTAGAAGCGGGGCGGCCCTATGGGCTTTATGGCAATAACTTTGCCCGAGCGACACCCGAGGCGATTCAGCAAGCAACCCAGCTGATTAGCCCCCCTACTATCACCAATATCCTTGCAATGGAGGCTCCTGCTGGAGGCCGCGGTTCCTATACATTGAGACAAATTGAGTACGTTCTAATCACAGCATTTACTGGATTTTCGGCCGCACGGATCGAGTCAGAATTAGAACTCGGGCAGCAACCCAATGTAATTATTCATACTGGCTTTTGGGGATGCGGAGCCTATGGTGGCGATCGCATTCTGATGGCGCTTTTACAACTCTTAGCTGCCCGTCTCAGTCAGGTGAATAGTCTGGTCTTTCATGTAGGCGACTCTGCTGGGAGCCAGGCTCTTGCATCTGCCCAAGAGCTACTTAAACAGCTTTTAGACTCTAAGGCGCGAGCAGCGAGAATTTTATCGTTAATAGGAAAAATCTATGAGATGGGGTTTAAATGGGGTGTTAGTGATGGCAACTAAGCTGATTTGGGGGCAGAGCGCTTGATCCGTGCCGAGCGGAAATTGCAAAAGATCGTTGTTGCAGTGAAAAGCTTTGTGGGCTATCGGATATCAAAGATTTAGAATATGTCAAAAAAGACGTCTCGAAAAGAGCGACGATTGCGGGCGATTCGTCGGCTAGAGGATGTGGAAATTTCGGTAGAGGAGCCGTGTCAGGTGCCTTGGGAGCAGATGACGGGCGATCGCCTGGTCAGGCATTGCCATGTCTGCGATTTGAATGTCTATAACTTTGCCGGGATGTCGCCAGAGCAAATTTTGGCGCTGGTAAATCAGCGAGAAGGGCGTCTCTGCGCGCAGTTTTATGCGAGGGAAGACGGCACCATGACGGTAAACCCGTGCAGTGGTGAGAGCAATGAGCTAATGCGGGGCGGGCTGGTGGTTTCAGCGAAATCGGATGCTGATTTAGATACTGATTTGGATGCTGACTGATTGAATGGCTGAGGCTCGGAGGGGATCAATCAACTTCCAATTCCAGCTTTAGCTCAATGGGGGCGGTTTGAAGGTTAGGCAGCGGCGGTGCGGTGCTAGGTGCAAGGGCGATCGCCTGGGTTGTGTCGATGGGGGGCGTGGATGGTTCTGGCGGTGGTGGGTAGAGCCATTGGGCAAACAGTCGCGTCATCTGTGGCATCAGCCCATAGGTCATCGTGGGCACGGCGATCGCGGTGACGACCATGACCCGCAGCACGAGTGGCAGCGGCAGCAGTTGATTTTGCAACACGGCAGAGATCAGCGTGATCAGCGGAAACACCGCTAGCCAGGTGACGAGCGCCATTTTGTAGCGTGGCGGCGGGACGATGGCCGCTTTGCCGGGTAGGGTAAACCAGGTTTCTAAACCCGTTAGCACTTGAATAGTGGGTGGGCATTCGGTCAAGGCTTCGGCTTGGGCAAACCAGGTCTGACGCTCTGCGGATGTTTCCCAGCGGCGGAGGTGGCTGAGCTGATCAAACTTAAAGATGACGCGATATTCGGGATCGTCTGCGCTGGCGGGACGAAAAATGCTGCTGCCGAGATACCCCGGAAACTGGCTACAGGCGGCGGTGACACCCAGCAAAAAGGCTTCAAATTGCTCTTCGCAACCGGGTTTTACCCGTCGTGAAATGACAACGGTGACAGCGGTATCGGGGCTGTTCCGACTGGTTTCTGACATGCTCGGCAGAGGTAGCGGTATTGGATTGAATAGGTCATCTTGACCGATTATCTCAAAGGCCAATCTGCAATGTGGTATCTGTCTATTCGGCTTCACCGATTAGGGTAAATGCCGACCATTCTACCGGATGGGAGTAAGCTTCCTTTCCGGCTAGCATGGCTTGGCGTAGGGCTTGGGCCTTGGTTGCCCCGGTCTGGAGCTGTTCGTAAAAGCGGGTCATAATCAGTGCGGTTGACTCATCGGACACCGACCACAGCGACACCACGATGCTGGCGGCCCCAGCCGAGATGAACGATCGCGACAGCCCAATCACGCCATCGCCAGTAATTTGCCCGCGCCCGGTGTTGCAGGCGCTGAGCACGACTAGGTTGGCGTTGAGGCGCAAATCCAAAATTTCATCGGAGGTTAGCAGCCCATCGTAAGAGCCTGATGGGGCCAGGGCGATCGCCCCCGGCAGGGTGTGACGCTGGCCGGGCTGATCGGCTTGGCCATACTGCAACAGCCCGTGGGTGGCGAGGTGAATAATTTTGGCGCGGTTGATGCGGTCTAAGACGGTGGCTTCGGTGGCGCGATCGCCAATCAGCGCGGGCACATCCAGCAGTTGGGAAATGGCGATCGCCTCTTGTTCAGCACCGGGCAGGGGGCTCAGCGGGGCCGGGGGGCGACCTTCTCGCAGCGCTAAGACGGGCATGGTGGGATTGCCGACCAGCAGCATATCGTCGGCGGTGAAGAGTGTGGCGGTGGGCGATCGCCTGGGTTTTTGACGCTCTTGGCGCTGCTGCTGTTGACGCGTTAAGTCGAGCACTTGAATGGCTGGAGCGGTCAAAATCGTGTGCTGCGCTAGCAAAAAGTCGCCATTCTCGGCTTGCAGGGCCGGAAACGGCACCAAAAACAGCGACTCTTGGGGAATAAAAATGACGGCAGCATCGGGATCGGTGGGCAGCAGCTCGGCAATCGGCGCAATCAGCACGCTGTAGAGCTGTTGCAGTTTGCGCCAGTTAAAGGTCGTCGATTCTTCGCCCCGCTGAATGGCTTCTTCGCCGCCCCGCACCCCAATCGAAAACCGGCCGCTGACCACCAAATCGGCTAAGGAATCGACTTGCCCTTGTTCCCACAGCGGACGAAGATCGACACGGCGAAAGGCGATCGCCCCGCTGGGCTGCACCACCCAGATAAATAGCTCGGCCTCGCGCCCGCGCTGCTTGCCCTGCACCTTAAAGGTTCCGTCGGGCACGATCGCATACTCGACGAGGGTGGCCTGCTGATCCCGCGCAATCCGCCGAATCTGGCGAATCGTGGGCGAGTCGGTGACGGCAGCTTGGCGGCTGGACCGGTCGGCTCTTGTGGGTTCAACGGCACGCCGCGCTAACAAGTCCACAAAAGCTCGCGCCCGCCCCCGTTCCGAGATTTCTAAGGCGGCTTCGACCTGATCTTGCGCGACCAAAATCTGCTGCAACAGGTTGTAGGTCAGCACCTGGGTGTCAAAGACCGACACGTTATAGGCATCGTCTAACCCCGGTCTAAGGCTTTCGAGCCGAGTCACGGCCCGACGCAGTTGGGTTTCTGCCTCCTCTAGCTGCCCGGCTTCAAAAAAGGCGTGACCCAGATTGTTTAAGGCGTTGCCTTCGGCACGGGGATCGCTGAGGGCTTGGGCGATCGCCAAACTTTGCTGGTGGTAGGCGATCGCCTGGGGGTAGTCACCGATGTCTTCATAGGCTGAGCCCAGATTGCTGAGGGTGTCGCCCTCTAGGGCGCGATCGCCCACGGCCTGGGTCAAGGGCAAACTGCGCTGATAGTAGTCGATGGCGGTAGTGTAGTCGCCTTGGGCATGATAGGCCGCGCCAATGTTTTGCAGCGTGTAGGCTTGCCCCGCCTGGTTATTGATCGCTTGGGCGATCGCCAAACTTTGCTGATAGCTGGCGATCGCCTCTGTGTAGTGCCCTTGGGTGGCTTGAATTGCGCCAATATTGCCGAGGGCGACGGCTTCACTGCCCCGATCACTGTTGGCCCGAGCGATGGCTAGGCTTTGGTTATAGACGGCGATCGCATTGTCGTAGTCGCCTACCGATTCGTAGGCATTGCCCAGGTTGGCCAAAATTTGCCCCTCGGCGGCGGTGTTGCCGGCCGCGTTGCTCATGGCGCGGGCGATCGCCAAGGCCTGCTCTTGAGCCGCGATCGCCTGAGAATAGTGCCCAATCGCCCGGTAGGCGATACCCAGATTGCTGAGAATGCCCGCTTGGGCGGTGCGGTCGTCTTGCTGGCGGGCTAGGGTCAAGGCGGCCTCAAACTGGGCGATCGCCGCTTCATGCTGTTCGAGCGCTAGATAAACAGCGCCCAAGGCCTGCCGCGCCACGACTTCACGGGCCTGGCTATGGAGGGTTTGATAGGCGTTGAGGGCACTCGTTAAGGGGGCGATCGCCTCCTCTAATGCGCCGCTCCGATAGTGCTGTAAACCTTGCTGAAACTGCTGATCGGCGTCGGCTTGAGTGCTGGCCGAGGGGGCAACGGCAGGACTCCCCTGGGGCGGCGACTGGGCGATCGCTGGGGTGATCCCACCTATCATCACTGTTTCGACAAGTAGCACAAGGCTGATGGCGATCGCCATCAGTGCTAGAAATCCAGACCAGCGCCATCGCCTCACGGTGCCTTCACCCCTTTGGTCGGTTGCGATCGCCAAGAAAGGCGCGTTGCCTGTGTAGCTTGGGATTCTGACCGTAACACCGACTCTTCTCCAACCGCTTCTCCAGATGTTTCTCCGGTCGCCTCCGGTGTGGTTTGATCGAGGCGTTGGCTTTGGGGAGTGCGATCGCTAGCTGGTGCGCTTGGTGCGCCTGTAGCACAGGGATCGGCGATCGCCGCACTGCCGCTAGAGCGAGTGCCGCTAGTCTGAATCGACTCGTCAATCACCAGCACCGCATCACCCCTCAGCGCCACCAGCGAAGCTCCGCCTGAAGAGGGGCAAAGGTCTGCCGTTTGCTCAATAAAGTCTTGATCGGAAACCGACGCAACCTCGCCATCGGGATTGCCTGGGTTGCCTGGATTACCGGGATTGCCTGGATTACCTGGGTTACCTGGGTTGCCCGGATTACCGGGATTACCGGGATTGCCTGGGTTGCCCGGATTACCGGGATCAATCGGCAAATCGGGGACAAAGGGCACGTTTTGGAGGGAGGCTTGCAGCACTGCATTTTGCCCTACCCCAACCACAATGCCGCCAACCACACCGCTGACGTTAGTAGGAAATTGGGTGGCCGAGCCAAAGCCAAGCGGTGCAAAGGTTTGATGGCGCAGCAGGCGAAATAGCTCGACATCGCCCACGGTATCGGGCACCGAGCTAATGCTAAAGCTGGCGGGGGGAACGGTCGTCACCGTTGGCCCTATGACAAACTGCGTCGTGCCGGTGCCAGTGATAGTGATATTGGGGTTCGGGCTGGGCACCGACACGCCGCCATGCTGAATTCGCACCCGACCAAAGTCTGCGCCGGTCACCAAAATGCTGGCCGGAAATCCTTCGATATCTTGTAAGACGTAGCGATCGCCATTGCCATCCACACGGATAAATCGCGTCGTGTTGTTAGCTGTTTCATTGACGACATCGTTAATCGTGCCATCCGCGTTGAGGAACCCTTGATCGGTCAAAAACTGCTTAACGGCTGCATTTTCAGGGGTATCAAAATAGACTCGGGGTACCTCAAATAAGTCGAAATCGGCGTTGTTTAAGTTATTGACCACCCCCGTCACCTGAAATAAGCCAGCGGCCGACACATCCACCCCGCCGTTGCTGGCGCGAATTCCCGTGACGCGAATATTGCCCGCTGTTGAGACTAGCACCACGCTGCCATCATTGACGGCCCCTGGAATCACCAGGGAGCCCGTGGTGATGTTGCCCACGGCAAACAGTTCTAGCGGGCCGCGAGACACCGTGATATTGCCTGTGTTGATGGTTTGGCGCGAGTCGATAAATAGGTTTTCCACATTAGACGCCGCAGTGATGTCATTGGTGATTTGAATGGCACCGCTGGTGAAGCTGTTGGGGTGATACTGATTGGTCAGCAGCACCGTGTTGGGGGTGAAGGATGCAGCGAAGCTAATGCTGCCTACGGTAATCGAGGCTCCAGAGGCGGTCGCGGTCGAGTCGGGGGTGGCTCCGCTGTTGACATCGGCCCCCAAGCCGCCGAGAGAGGCCCAGTCGATGCCCGCCCGCACATCCAGCGTTTGGTTAGCGTCGCCATCAATCACCAACGGTGTGGTTCTAATCTTGCTGGCCAAGACTGGGTCAAACCGATTGCCGAACAAGGGGGAACCGTCGGCACGGGTGATATTGGCTAAATCTGCCAGCGTTGTTGTGGCGTTGAGGGCATTGGGGTTGGCGGGGTTGATCGTGTTGTTTTGGTTGCCCGGGTCTGTAATCGAGACGGTGCCGAGGGTGACGCTGCCGCCTGCTAAAATGTGCAGCGATGCGCC
>DATNOW010000432.1:0-3045 GCA_036703515.1 Chroococcidiopsis sp. | reverse complement strand
TTGCTTGATCATGTTTAGCTAACGAGTTTGGCGTTTGGACGCAGCCGATAGTCCTATTTGCCCTACCTAGGATGTTGTCTGGATCTTTCTGAGATCATGAATGGCTCGTTATGGATCATCGCATTGGTCTGGTGAGTGCGCTTTTGGTGGCAACGGTGAGCGGTCTGATCATCAAGGTGGTCGGTGATCCCATCGTTGAAGTCACGTCACCTAAATTCAAAGACACCTTTGAAGAGGTGGGAGATTTTTTTAATGACCTGATGGACAATATCGGCGATCGCATGAACGACATGGGCGATCGCGACAGTTCCCGTCAGCCGAAACGCAGCCCGACAGAGCGCAGCCCAGAACAAGACAGCCAGGCCGAGCGCAATAGCCATTAATGATTGCGGATTAAATAATACCTATCAGTCCAGTTTCCTGTAGGGGCGCACACCGGTGCGCCCTTACCCAAAAATCTCAGGGCAACCCGCAAGCGTCGGTTGCCTATTTTTGTCTGGGTGCTGATTTCAGCAGAACTGCTGGCGATTTAGCTCAGCCACTTGTCTTGGCGCAAGATTCGCTCTTTGCGGCTTTGGGAATTGGGCTCGTCCCGCTCTGCCCATAGCCCACTGTTCTCATCGTCCGCCTCGTCAACGGCGTCTCCGGGAGCGCTAGGGGGCTGCTCTGAAGGTGTCTCTAAGGTTGTGGGACTCTCACTGGGCGCGGACAGATTGGGCTCGGTCGTAGTGGCCCCCTCGGGGTGGGGTGTAGCGACCGGGTGCTGGGAATGGGTATGCTCATGCTGGCGCAGTCTAGCGGCCAAGAGGATGCGTTCTTCTTGCGGCAACAGGTGAATCAGCTCAAGTAACTGCTCAATTTTTTTACTGTCCATTGCTTTCTTGGCGATCGCCCAGCGCGCGCTCTGGGACTCTGACTCCCCCTACCGGGCTCAATCGCGATCGAGTCGGACTTCAGCCTCGATTCAGATGTGGGGGCGATCGCTTTCTCCGTGCATCTTTACCTCTTCAGTGTAATCCTATTAATTGACGGCACGCGCCAGATACTTAAGACGCATGAACACGGAATTGTCCGCATCCTCAGACTACGTAATTGGCATTGACTTGGGCGGCACTGCAATCAAGCTTGGATGCTTTGATCGCACAGGGCATTGCCTGCAATCTTTGACGGTACCCACGCCGCAGCCTGCTTCTCCTGAGGCCGTGCTGCAAACCATGGTGGAGGCGATCGCCCAGATTGATCCCACCCAGGCGGCCCAAGCGATTGGGGTAGGCACCCCTGGCCCCGCCTGCGCCGACGGTCGGATTGCGCGGGTGGCGATTAACCTGGCGGGCTGGACAGATGTGCCTTTAGCCGACTGGCTGGAAGCCAAAACCGGCAAACCCACGATTTTAGCCAACGACGCCAACTGCGCCGGGCTGGGAGAATATTGGCTGGGGGCTGGGCGGCACTTTCAGGATGTGATTTTGCTCACCTTGGGCACTGGGGTAGGCGGCGCGGTGATCCTGCGGGGTGAGCTGTTTGTCGGGCGTGAGGGCACCGGAGCCGAGCTGGGGCTGATCACCCTCAACCCGGAGGGGCCTGAGTGCAACAGCGGCAATCGCGGCTCTCTAGAGCAGTATGCCTCGGTCTTGGCGATTCGGCGGCGCACCGGGCTAGAGCCAGAGGATCTGGGGAAACGGGCACAGGACGGTGACCCCGAGGCGATCGCCTTTTGGCAGCAGTATGGGCGCGATCTGGGCGCGGGGCTGGCCAGCTTGATCTATGTGCTCACCCCGGAAGCGGTGATTATTGGCGGCGGCGTCAGCGCCAGCGCCGAATTTTTCTTCCCCAGCCTGCAAGCCGAAATCGAGCGGCGGGTGTTATCCACCTCGCGCAGTGGGTTACAGATTCTCCCGGCAGAGCTAGGCAACCAGGCGGGGATTGTGGGGGCGGCTAAGCTCGCCTGGCAAAAGCGATCGCAGTCTGCTGCACCTGCGTCTGCGTCTGCTCCTGCGGCTCCTACACTCACCCAACCGACCGACGAGTCTGAACTTTTGCGGCTGCAACTGGCCTGCCAAATGGCGACGGAAATGGCCAAATTTAAGGCGGGGTTCTTGGCCCGCACCTCCCACGAGTTGCGATCGCCCCTCAACAGCGTCATCAGCCTGCTGCAACTGATTTTGTCTGACCTCTGCGATAGCCCGGCCGAGGAGCGCGAATTTGTTGGGCAAGCCCATACCGCGGCCAAACGGATGCTGATTTTGCTAGATGAACTGGTGAACGTGTCGAAGTCAGAGTGCGGCACCGCCCAGCTTGAAATTCAGCCGGTGTCGATCAACGCTGCCTTTGAAGATGTCCACTATCTCACCTACTTGCAGGCGCGCAATCGCAACTTGCAGCTCTCCATTGAGATCCCCACAGAGGAAGTTTACGTTTTAGCGGATCCCCGCTGGTTTAAGCAGGTGTTGCTCAGCTTGGTGCATACCCCCCTGACGCTGATGCAAGAGGGGACAGTGCATGTCAGCGCCCAGGTGGATACTGCCACTGAGCAGGTGCATATTTGGGTAGAAGACCAGCGCCCGGTGACGGAATGGAGCGAGCCGATTAACCTGCTGCGATCGCCCCAAGATGTCAAGCCGCCAATCGAACAGGCCTCCAAGGCCGAATTAATCGGGATCGCTGCAGCGTCCCCCATGCGCCAGTCGCCGGGGTTAACGCTGCTGTCGTGCCAAGCCCTGGTGACGTTGATGAACGGCACGTTGACGCTGCTCGCGGCCCCCAATGGCAGCATCCCCGCTGATGGGGCGATCGCCTCCTCGATGGAAGCAACGCCTGACCTGACCCGGATTCAGTGCTCGCTGCCCTACATCACGCCAGAGCTATAGCCAGCGCCAGTTATAGCGGTTCCACTCATAGACACCCTGGATTTCGTACTCCATGCCGTTGTCAAAGCGGACGGTGCAGCGACCGCTGGGGGAGTTTGTGGATTCAAGATTGCCAGATTCAAGATTACCGGAGCCAGGATTGCCGGATTCAAGATTGCCGGATTCAAGATTGCCGGAT
>DATNOW010000431.1:0-8174 GCA_036703515.1 Chroococcidiopsis sp. | reverse complement strand
TTGGTAGAGCGCGATCGCATAGTTGCCGTAGGCAAAGGCAAAATCTGGCGCTAGTTCGCTGGCTTTTTTAAAATCGGCGATCGCCCCCTCCCAGTCGCCCCGGCCACCTTTGGCATTGCCCCGGTTGTTGTAGGCCGCCGGATCGTTGGGGTCGAGTTCTAAAACCCGGTCATAGTCGGCGATCGCCTCATCCCAGCGCCCCACCCCTTCTAAGGCTGCGCCACGGTTAAGGTAGGGGTCGGGGGCATCGGGGGCCAGCTCGATGGCCTTGGCATAGTCGGCGATCGCCTCATCTAGCTTGTTTTGACTCACTCTAGAATTGCCGCGATTGCTCCACACCGCTGGGTTATCGGGGCGCTGCTGCAAAATCTTACTCCAGTACCCTTCCGCTGCCGCAAAATCTCCAGCGTTGGTGGCCGTAAACGCTTTATCGCGCAGATCGCTGAGGGATTCTAAATCCTCTGCCGGCGCAGCCTCTACCGCAACAGCCGACTGTTCCCCATCAGACACCTGCGCCACACTCGGCAAAACTACCCCGCACCAGAGGGCGATCGCCAACAGGGCAGATAAAGCAAATTTTGATATTAATCTCAGCATCATTGAATTTATTGTGACATTAAGAATTGTAACAAGAGTATGAGTATACATTCATGTCATACCCATCCCCACAAAGCGCCACTACAAAACGCCACTACAAAACATAAATGCAAAACCCAAACACAAAACGGCTGAGATTTTAGGGTCTCAGCCGTCTTAGCCGTTTTAACAGCTCCAATCGCTCCAACAAATCCCACTACACAGCGCTTACGGGCACCCGGGCTCCCCAGGGGCAATCCGCCGCACAGACCCTAACAAAGTTTCTAGTACCACACAGCGCCTAGCACCCGTCGCTGAAGCCGTCAACGTAAAAACTACAGGCACCGTCACCGGAGGAGTCACATCCTCCGTCCGCACCGAACCGTTGGCTTCAAACACAATCGAACTAACGCCAGGGGTCAGTGTAATCACGTTCGGGCGAATCGAACCATAGCCGAGTTGTTCGACCTCAGCGCCAGTGGTGTCGACAGTATCGCTTGTTTCGTTGTAGCGTCCGATAATCAGCCGGGGCGGGTTAGATACCGTATCAAACCGAACGCCATAAGAACGCCGGGTGCGGATCGCCTCAGCTTGGGCTTTGCGAATAGCTTGAGAAATTTGATCACTGGCATTGTTCACCCGTCGGCTATTCATAAAGGCAATCCAGCTGGGCGCAGCGATCCCAAACAGAATGCCAATCATCACGACGACGACCAAAACCTCAATCAAGGTAAAACCAGCTTGCGATCGCTGCTCAGATCCTTGCCCGCTTGGTAGCCGTCCATTCGATAGTCGCCCATTTAATAGTCGTCTGATCATGTCTCGACTCCCGCTTACGCTCCAAAACAGCAGAATAAAGAGTTGCTCCTAGCCCAGTCTTGTCCTATCGATTTTAGAGCGAAGGGCTGCGATCCAATACCGCCCGACTTAAAACTCGCGTTTCCAAGGTCGGCAAGAATCCTTTATCAGAGACGATGCCGCCCCGTCCGTAGGCATTACCCCGCACAAATAACACGACCTCTCGGTTTTCACCAGTATTCGATCCAGTGCTGACGCAGGCATAAAAGCCACGCGGTCTCGCCCCAAAAACGGCTGTCTGCAGCGCCGCAGGCGGACTAACAACATAATCGATGCTTTCATCTTCCGTTGTAGTTGCAGGGTTATCAACCGTTGAGGCATCATCCGGGCAAAGCAAGTTATCCGCAGCATTGGGAATGCCGAGGGCTGTCGCTCCCGAACCGTCATCCACAAAGTCAACCAAAACCTGGGCAGCGCCATCGGGTCTACCCGGTATCGCCGCTAAAGTCTGGAGGTTAACAACCGTCGAGCCCGAAGGGTCGGGGCCGTAGGGCCAGGTGTCAAAGTTATTGCTAAATGAGCCAGGGTTGACATAGCCCTTTGTTCGAGTTCCGTTTTGCTGAAATTCGGTGAGCGCATAGCGCGTAATCCTAGCGCGACCTTTCCACAATCCGCTGGCATTGGCATTGCTCAGGGAATAAATCACTAACGCATAGGAATTTCCCGAGATACAGCTTACGGCCTGGCCGCTAACCGTAGCCGTATAAGGGCTGGTGCGGCATACCCCTTCCTTAATGGAACGCGGATAGGGCTGCTGCTTCCAAAACGCCAGGACGGGTACACTACCGCCAGTGCTGATGCTATCTGGAATATAGTTAAACAAACCGTGGCAAGCGGTGCCACCCGCTGCCCCATTCCCCTGCAAACACGCGCCGGGATAGACATAAACAGCTTCTTGCAGCTCACTGCTGATGTAGTCGAGAGACATTTGCATCTCGCGTTGCGTTTCAGCCCGTGACGATTCCCGCTGGTCGGCACCCAATAGCTCAACCACCATGTAGGTCAAACCAGCAATAATGCCCCCCGAGATCACGGTTACCACCAGCAGCTCTAGCAGGGTAAAGCCCGCATGGGTTACAGCGTTACCAGCCTTGCGTTTGTGCGAAACATACCAGGCTCGCTTTAATCGACCGATCAGAGAGTGTTTAGCCATCTTTCTGTAGCCTAATTCCAGAAGCAGTTGCAAAAAATTGAGGATAAATCGTCGAAATCGAACGGGGAAATCAGACGTGAATGGATGCAGACTGCCCTACGGCGTACTACAGTCACCCGTAGTGGTGCGGTAATCGCAAGCCGTAAAGCTTTGCTCACTCCAGCGCATGTCTGTATACAGCACCGCTAGGGGACGAGTGCGCTGGCTGCCAAGCCCAGAGGTAATTGTGAGCGAGGCTGGCTGTGTACTCAGGGTGCCGGCCAACAGCCGATCTTTCGCTAAAAATGAGTAAACTCTGACCCCAAGCTGGAAGCTAGTCGGTTTGTTGGTGCCGGATGAAATCTGACCTTGCGAGGTTCTTCCTGCCGTGCGAAATGTCTGCACATAGTAATCGGCCTGGCAGTCACCGTCTACATCAATTTCTCGAACGGTGTTAACAGGCAACAACTGCTCTCGATAGGTATTACAGCTTGTGTTGACAGAGTCAAGCAGGTTCGAGGCGATCGCATTCGGGGCGGCGGCGGCCTGCAGCGTGGTCAAATCGGAAGCCCCAACCACCACACTCGGCAATCGAGCGGGGGTGTGCTCTGATTTGGCGACCACCACAGCAATCCGATCGACCTCTCCCTGGGCCAACTGGATGGCTTGTTCGGCACGACGATTTTGCACCCGCGTGGCCGACGCAATAAACAGGGGCGGTGTGATCATGGCCGCCGTTAGCCCAATCACCGCGATCGCCATCAAACACTCCAGAATACTCAGCCCCTGTTCTGATCGGTTGGGAACAGGAGGGCGATCGCTCCCCTGCATCACCGAATCCGGTTGGCGGGTATTGCCCTTGAGAAGTTGCCACAGGAGAGGGTTGGGCACTGACATAATTTTGCTTCCTCGGCAGAGTGAAGGAGAGATCAGTAAATACTACAAAATCAACAGTCTAGATTTCCAACGATAGGGGTGAAGCAGGAGGAACACCTCACCCCTCCCTATCACTGAGGATCGCTGAGGGATCAGCGAAGATCACTGCGGGCAATTAGAAGACACCTGCAAACAGAGATTCCGGATATAGGGATCGTTGGCAGGCGGTTCACTGTAGAACTCACTGCGAGAGGTGTTTTGGGGAGTAAACCGCTGGGCAATCGGGCTGGCAGGCGCATACTGAATGCCGACATCATAACCCCAGCGTCGATCGGGAGGACCGTAGTAGCGGATGCTCTCACTCGTTGCCGGGAGTGAACCTTGCTCCCAGGAATCCTGGTCGAATGGGCCAGTGGCTTGGTTGCTAAAGTTTAGCTGCAGGAAAGCACCTGCAATGTACAAACTACTGTTCCAGTCTTCCAAAAATCTCGGGAAATTGTGTAACCCTCCATAGGACTGATTCACCCGTGAAGGTACCAGACCGCTAATGATAATTGAGTTGACGCGCATTGCATTCGCGACAGGCATGAGCGCCTTGTTGTCAGCCATCGTAAAGTAACCGCCCGTGTAAGGCGCAATGCCGACTGCAGTAGTAGTTGTGAGAAGATCAACCACCCTACTTGTCGTACTTCCCCCCGAAGTGGATGAAGTCACCCTCATGGGGTTGCCCTGCCGATCAATCACAATGGGCGACGCTTGCCCCAACTCACTCACCGTGGTGTCTAGGTTTGCCGCGTAGAAACTGTCCACCAAATTAGCCCTCAACCAGCGGTTACCGAGGTTATTAGCGGCCGCGCTGGCGGCGGGGTTTGTGGAAGGGCGATCTTGGTTGAGGTAGGAGGTAAGGTTATGCGCATTCGTGCAGCCGTAAAGCTGCTGAATTTGAGTGGAAGACAGTGTGGCCGCGCTAACAGACGCCGTCAAGAAGGAATCTTGAATACTGCCGTCGCAGAAAGTATTGGAGATTATCGAAATCGCATCAGCCAATAGCTCCGAAGGACGCCACTGATCGGTGTTAGCTCGGGCAAAGTTATTATTCAGATTTGACCGGCTGTAGAAGTTAGTAAAGTCATCCAGCAGCAGATCCGTGAATTCTTCAATCCGAGAGCTACCCGCAGTATTTTGGTGAAGGTTGAAATCACCTTGGACATAAAGCGCATTATCCGAAATCAGTGAGATTCCTCGCCCTTCATCATTCGCTCGACTAACAATTGCCCCATTTTTAATGCGGAAACCGTGAGGACGGCGATCGGGATCAGGAATGTAATCAACCGGTTTGGGCGTGATGCCGTTCGTGTCAGATAAAGGTGGATCAGTAGAGGCAAAGGCACCCAGCGTACCCGCCTTCATTTGGCATGCCGTAGCAGGGTTGCCGTTGGCAAAACAGCTCGAAAAGGCAGGCGCTGCGCCCTTTGGTCGCACAATGGCGCGTTCAGATACCGCATCTTCCCGGAAAGCATAGATGATCCCGCGTTTGGGTAGCCACGTGTCGCTGCCAAAGGGAGTTGAAACCGTTCGCATGAAGCCGATATTGAGGTCTAACATGCGCGTGACTAACATTTCTCGCCCATTGAAGGGAGCCGTATCTTTGAACGCCACCCGAACCAACTGTCCCGATTCGCCCGGTAGGCAAATCGCAGTGGCACAAACCTTAATCAAAGTATCTTGGGTACTGTTGGGGGTCGTTCCGGTCGCTGTAGTTTGCTGGGGCAGGGTCCAATCCGTGAAATCAAGCTTTCTGGGCGTTAATGCTATCTGATCAGGGCGCACGGGCTGATACAACAACCCACTGTTAACTGAGGTGATGTAAGACAGATTGGTCGTATCGTCTGCATCACGAGTCCATAGGTTGAGTTCAGATTGAGGCTCAAAATTTGCATAGTTAATGCCCTGGGGGTTAAAGTCTGCCGCGCTGGCTGGAGCGGTACCGATTACGCCAGTCGGTGTGGCATAGGGAGGGTTAGCATCTCGAGCGGGGAAGAGAGAATAGAGAATTGGATAGCGGGCCCGATAGGAGCACAGATACTTGAGCGGATCGCCATCTCCCCCCGAAACGGTTGCATCGGCGACAGCGGTACCACTGCTATTGATATAGCGGTTTTGTCTCGCCCATAGGTCACAGTGCCCCAATGGTGCAACCCCAAATCGTCTCACACCCGAAACTTCTTGAAACCCCCAACTGCGATCGCGAGCCACCTGCTCTTTAGAAACGATTAGGCGGGCCAAAACCAGGCTCTGTTGCAGTTGAGCTTTCAGCGTACCGGTCGTGCTGGGATCGTTGTACCAACGCTCTAGCAGATCGACGTAGACTTCGGGTTGCTTATAGTCATATGGAGTCAGCGGGTTAGCCGTCAGCGCTGCTTTGATGCTTGCGGGGATTGCTGGGGATAATGCATCATTAGCTCGCAGTCGTCGGATAAATCCACGCAAACCATTGTTATAGCTGGCATTACTGGCAGGTAAATCGGGCGTACCCAGCGCTGTTGCCAAACTCGGATCGTCAATGTTGAATTTCTCTAAATAGTCAATGTTGTGGGCTAGCATCCCTAGGCTACAAGCCGCTGTTTGCAGCGTAGTCTTGTCGGCTGGGCTAAGGTTGCTAAAGGATGTCCCGGATTGCACCAAATCAAGCACCTTGCGCAGCATCGAGAAGTCTCCCCACATCGCCATGCTGGGATACGGATGCACCACATCGTCTTGAACAGGGGTGAAAGAGGGAGCCCCACCGTTGGGATCGCCCGCATAGGTTGCCACATTGCGTAGAGCCGTCATCAGCGGCGTGCCCAGCACAAATTGAGTGTCGGCCGGAACACTATACTGCCAGCCGTTGGTGCCAACGCCTCGGAAGACATCGCTGACTACGGGTACGGTCGTTCCGTAGCCTGATGTGCCAAAAGCCGCAGCGGGAATGCCCGTCAACAAGTTTTGGAAGGTTGCGCTGTTGGTTAACGTCCCAGGCGTTCCTGGGTGAACCGCTGAAATGATGCAGGCTACAGGAGTATCAACCGCACCGCTGGCATTGTGATAGATAGCCGTGGCTTGCACCGCAGGCAGGTTATCCCACAGCGAGCGGCGTTGGCGAGCTTCTTGACATCGACCGCTACCGTTGCTCGGGCAGCTCGCCCAAGGGCGTAACGGTTCATTAGCCGCAATTCCCCCAAAGGCGTTGTCTTGATATCCACCCCAGCCCATCGCATCGCCTAGTTCAAGCCGTTGCCCGACCACCAAACGCAAGCCTTCATTACGGGCGCGGCGCTCCCAATATCCATCTAATCCAACTTCTGAGCCACTTGAGCCTACAGGTGGCGTATCTCTTACCAGTTCTGTGAGCGTATTGGGAATTTGACTCCCGATGAAGCCGGGCACCGCCAGAGTATCATCGTCGTTGTAACGTGGCTTAGGACCATAGCGATTGTCAGCACGAAAGAAATCATCAACATAAGGCGTGGTTGCCTTAGTCTCTTGACGCATCCGCTTGCGCTTTAGAAACAGCGATGTAGACGGATTCCAGGCGGTAGTGTCGCGATTGACGCCAGGGTCAGCCAGTTCCCGCCCTTCCGAAAAATCTTGAGTTTGCAGAACAACAGGATCTAGAGCGTAGCGAATCGGCAAATTCGTGTTTTGGATCGAATCGCTGGTATTGGTCATTGCAACGGCAGCCTGGGGAGCAGCCCCCTGGTTGATCAGAAGATCAAACCGCGCCGTTCCTGTATAGTCGTTGTCGCGCAGTGTACCCACCATGAACTGTCCTTGGAAGGCCGGACGTCCCACCAGTGGGTCTTCTTCAAACTGCCGGACGGTAATTTCTGAGTTTTCGGGTGTATAAAAGCACGAATTAGGAGAGCTAATTAAGTAACCGTAGAAGCTGCTGCCGCCAACCAGCAGGTTGCCTTCGGTGTGCATTGCCCCGTTCCAGTTAAACCGTGGACCAGGGAACACCTCTAAGTCGTTGCGGAACCATGCACCCCAGCGAATACCACGGTCTACTTCACGATCTTGATGGAATTCTAGACTGCTGGTGGTGCTGGAACCGGTCGGCTGCACAAAAACATCCACCTGGAAATTTTTGCGCAGGGTGTTGGGGCTAGTGGCATCGGGGATCCAGCCGCGATCGGGCGCAGAAGAGGCCGCAGGCAGCGTACAGGCTGGGTTTTGCTGATTCGAGTTACTGAGGGGGCCATGGCGCACCTGCAGGCTCTGAGCACGGGTGGCTACACTGGCTTGGTCAGCTTGAGCTAGTGGGTTGTTGCCGCTGGTCACGATCGGCGGCGTTCTAAACAAAATCGAGTAAACCACCCGATCTAGCTGCCCGTCACCATTCACATCTTGCTGGTAAGACCAGGCATTGTCGCTGCGATTGTCGCCGTTGAGATCGAGGCGGGTTTCGCCGGGGAAGGTATAGGCGTCTTGCCCACCGACTAGCACTCGCGGGCTAACCGTAATGTTGTCTGGCATGATCACCTGTTCGTCGTTCAGCATCATCCCCAGAAGCTGCGTTTCGCCAGGAACCCCAGCAGGTAGACGAAAGTCACGCTGACGATCAAACAAAAACTCAAGCTTGGCTTTTGCGCGGTCGATGGCAGGTGTGGCAGCGTTATAAATAACGCGCTGCTGGCGTTCGCCAATGGTTTGCTGGGCGCGGCTATAGGTGCGATACCCAATAGAGCCAACG
>DATNOW010000430.1:0-2025 GCA_036703515.1 Chroococcidiopsis sp. | reverse complement strand
AAACCTTGGCCTTGCAGTCGTTGGTCTATGGGCTAGAGAAACTGCTGTAAGCCGCGGTTGCTAACTAAACCAGACAAAAACATAGCGCAGAAAAGTCTAGCGATCGCCCACAAAAAATCCCCCGCCCGAAGGCAGGGGATTTTTTGTGGGCGATCGCTAGACTTTTCTGCGCTAGGGTTTTGTCTGGCTTGGTTTCGTTTGCTTTGGTTTTGTCTGGTTTGGTGAGGAGCCACTGCTTACAGCAGTTTCTCTAGCCCATAGACCAACGACTGCAAGGACAAGGTTTTGCGGATGGCGAGCAGCACCCCCGGCATATAGCAAACGCGATCGCTCGTATCGTGGCGGAGGGTATAAATCTGCCCCGGTGCGCCAAAAATCACCTCTTGATGGGCAATTAGCCCCGGCAGGCGAATGCTGTGGATGCGGATGCCGTCGTCGGTGACGCCGCCTCTGACACCGGCTAGCTTTTCGGTTTCATGGACAGCGGGCGGATTGAAAGGCTTGCCAAACTCAGACAGCAACTGGGCCGTTTGGATGGCGGTGCCGCTGGGAGCGTCGGCTTTTTGGTTGTGGTGCAGCTCGATGATTTCCACGTGGTCGAAATATTGCGAGGCCTGGGCCGCCGCCTGTTGCAGCAGCACCATGCCAATCGAAAAGTTGGGAATAATCGACACGCCGATGCTGGCTTTTTCGGCGAAGTCGGCCAGATCTTGCAGTTGCTCGGGCGTTAAGCCGGTGGTGCCGACGACCGGCCGCACCCCATAGGCGATCGCCGATCGCACATTGTCGTACACCGAATCGGGATGGGTGACATCGACCATAATCGCAGGCTGACGCTCTTGCGAGGCCATGACTAGGGTAGCCTGCAAGTCGTTGACGATGGGCACTTCCAATTCGCCGATGCCGACGATTTCGCCAATATCCTTGCCGTTATAGCTAGGGTTGCGGGCCACGGCACCGGCCAAGCTCATGTCTTTAGCTTGGGCGATCGCCTTGACGATTTCGCGCCCCATCTTGCCCGTCGCGCCATTGACCACCACCGGGATGGGTGGCTGCGGAGCCTGCATTGTCATAGTGTGAACCCGTAGAGCATTGTCAACAGGCATTTTATAGCGCTTCGCGCCTAAAACCAATGCATTCTTAGGGTGGACTGGGAGGGCGATCGCCCCTGTATTGTCCCCAGTCGTTTTAGCGCTGCACCGGTATAACTCCGGCATTCTCCTGAAAACGGGCGGCGATCGCTGTACAGTGTGACGGGCGTGTAAAGAATCGATAAAGTGTAGAGTAGAGGAATAACAGGGTGTAACGTGCTGATTTCGTGCTCATCGCCATGCCTCATTCACAGACATGACATTAACGCCATCTTCTCACAGCATGTTGTCAACCCTAGCGCAGGGCGATCGCAAAGGAGATCTGACCCGCCGCGTTAAGGATTTGCCCGTCAACCAGTTTGCCGATCTTCTCGAGCAGATCACCCGCGAGTTTGAGTATTTCTTGCGGGCGATTGAGATGATCAATAATGAAGCGCTAGAAACGCTGCTGGAGCAGATTCTAGAAGCCTTCACCCTAAAAATTGGGCAAATTTTGCAGGCCGATCGCACCACTATTTTTCTAGTAGATGACGAAAAGCAGCAGCTTTGGTCGAAGGTGGCCCAAGGCGACACTGAGCAGGTGTTTGAGATCCGGGTGCCGCTGACGATGGGCATTGCCGGGCATGTGGCCTCAACCGGGGAGTATCTCAATATCCCGGATGCTTATCAACATCCGCTGTTTAACCCGGAAGTCGATCGCCAAACGGGCTACATAACGCGCAACATCCTCTGTATGCCGATTTTGAGCACCAAGCAGCAGGTAATTGCGGTGGTGCAACTGCTTAATAAAGCGGGCGATCGCCCCTTTGACAGCCTCGACGAGCAGCAGTTTCGCCAGTTTGCCGACTCCATGGGGATCATTCTGGAAAGCTGCAACTCGTTTTATATTGCGGCCCGCAACCAGCGGGGGGTGGCTTCGCTGCTGAAGGCGACC
>DATNOW010000429.1:0-5841 GCA_036703515.1 Chroococcidiopsis sp. | reverse complement strand
GATTGGCACGCTCAAGTCGAGCCAGTTTGTGGTGGGCACCAAAGCCCTCGACAGCAGCGATCGCTTTATCTACAACGCCAGCAAAGGCATTCTCTCCTTTGACATCGATGGCAGCGGCAGCAAAGCCGCGATTCAAATCGCTATTTTCAACGGCAAACCCAGTCTCACGGCCAAAAACATTGCCATTATTGCCTAACCCTAAACCCTACAAAGTTTGGATTTCAGATTAGCGATCAAGAATTCAATCCGCGTTAGAGGTTACTTATGGCCGCCCAACCACTTGGCAGCAATAGCACCAAAGGCTGCCCCTACCATAGGGTTGCTCAAGAATCTCACGAGCGCCGGCTGATCGGCTAGCACTTCATGGAAAAGGTCGGGGTGGTTGTGGTATGCAAACGCCGCTAGCTTGCTAACATCATCAGCGCCCATGTGTTTGGGATTGTGGGTCGATAAGCCTAACTGCTTTTCTAGATCGCGATCGCTCAGGCCACGCTTCTTAAACTGGTTGAAAAATTCATGGGCCACATCATCGCGCTCGTTGGGCTTGATTTTGGCGATCGCCTTTTGCAACTCTGGCTCCATCTGGCTGGGCGGAACCCGATCGGGACGCAGAGCTCGGCTAAACAATTGCTGCCGCTCATTTCGAGAGGAGCGTTGAGCAAAATCATCAAAGTTTTGATAATCGTTGGCAACCGATTCATCGGGTAACGTCTCAGTATTGCCACCAGACAAATCATTCATGATTTGGCGTTTGTAGTCACTGTTGTCAGACATAACTTTGGCATCCTTGGCGAAAGTGATTGAGTCTAGGCTGAGTCAGCCTATTGCAACAACGAATTAGAATCTCGTTCACTCATTAGCTAGCGGCTTCGTACTCAATCTGATTGGAGCGAGCATTGTAGCGAGCCGTTAAAAGCAGCTCCTTATCCGGTGCATAGATCAACACTGTTAGATCTTTTTTAGGAAAGTTTTTGCGGAACCCCTGGGCAAGAGACTGGGCCAGCGGCTTGATCTCTTCAGGGCGCACTTTAGAAGAAATTACAGCGCCTAGTTTGTCGTTGCCTCGCACAAACGCGTCCTTAATCAGCCCTCTGCTGGTCTGCACGACCCAATCTCCAAAGGCTTGGCCGGTCGCTGAGTCTCCCCGTTCCAGCTGACTGTATTCAGCACTGCGGTCGAGGCTACCAGGGTAGCTGGCCTGGGGCGATCGCGTACTGACGCTGCCGCAAGCCGTTGTCAATGACAAAACGCACACTAAAACAAAGACTGTAAAAATGTGTCGCATCCGAAGAGCAATGCTCATATTGAGCCTCCTTATAAACTATTTCAAATTCGTTTCAAATTCGTTTCAAATACAGGTGTTTGAGAATTCCAGCTAGCCGTTAACGTCTGTAGAGTATTGCGCTAACCCCTGGTGAAGGTTCGCCTGGCGAGCCGTGTTGTTTAGCGCCAAGTTGACCTGCACGGTACGTACGCCTGCATTAGGCTCAGAAGCAATTTTCGCTAAGAATTGAATAGCATCCCCCGCAGACTCAAAATACTGGTCTAGCCACTGCTGAAAGTTCGCCTGGCGAGCCGTGTCGTCTAGCCCCAGCTTGACCTGCACGTTGCGTACACCTGAGTGGGGTTCAGAGGCAACTTCAGCCAAAAATTGAATGGCATCCCCCGCAGACCCAAAGTTGGCACTAAGGTTGGATAAGGGCAAGGCTTGTTGGGTTTCAATCTTATTGGCATCGATCTCATTGGCATCGATAATTTGAGTTTCGCCCAGTTCTACCACCGCTAAGGTCTGATGCTCTGGGCTGACCTGCTCAACAATCAATTTTTCGCGACGCACGGGCACCTCGATGATCTGGTGCTCAATCTCTTTGCGAACGACCACTTCACCCACTTTGCGCGATCGCATTTCAACCCTAATACGCTCATCCAGTAAAGGGATCGTCATCTCTGGCGGCGGCTCCACAAGGGGCGGTACTTCCGGTATGGGTGGAAACACAGGGGGCGGTTCCACAGGGGGCGGTTCCACCGGGGGCGGTACTTCCGGTATGGGTGGAAACACAGACTGCACTCGTTGTAAAGGCTGCGGCTGAAAGCTTGCCTTAGGTCCAGTCACCCTAGACCGACTGGGTATCGTCTTATAGTGCATCCGGGGGGTTTCGAGCGGCGTTGAGGTTTCGAGAGAACCCGTCTCCTCAACTGGCTGTTCTGATTCCAACCGGGGCTCGTAGGGCGCTACAGTGTCGGTCATTTCCTCCTGAGGAGGAGGAAAAAATACTGCTTTAGCATCCAAAGGGTCTCGTTCGGCAGGCATTATTTGATGCTCCTTAAATTTGAATTAAGGGCAGAATTATTGAATTCTGCCTCGACTGTTTAGATGCCAAATCAGCATTTACAAACCCCAACCTTTACGGAGCGCGGCGTCCAGCGGCATTACGCTCGCGGTCTGAGTTCGACCGTGCGGCTCGGTTTACTGCGTCTCGGTTTGTTGCGTCTCGGTTTACATTGGGGTGACCTTCGGTGTCAACGTCCAACTGTTCACGCCGCAAAGATTCCTCTGCATTGACCGTTTCGTGATCGATCTGTTTTCTGACGGTGACTTGTTCGCGAACAAACGCCTCTTTGTGAATATCGGGAGTCTCCTCGTAGACCTCAATTCGAGCGACTTCGCCCTCTTGGAATGAGGCCTGATTGGGGTCGATCGCAGAGTTGGTCGGAGTCGATCGCTCGATTACAACTCTCTCTTTATCAATCGGCACTGAAACCCGAGCCTGCTGTGTCTCAGAATGCTTGTCAACAATCACTTCGCCAGTCTTGTCGCGACGTTTGTTTGCAATCAACCGCTCTTCATACAAACGCAGCTCTTGATGATTTTGATCATCCGAAGTGTACAGATCGGGATCGCGGTCGTAGGCAAAGGAGTTGCGGTCGTACTCTAGAGCGGCAGAGTTTTCTAGATTCCCAGAGTTTTCTAGATTCCTAGAGTTTTCTAGATTCCTAGAGTTTTCTAGATTTCTAGAATCTTCCAAAGTCCTAGAGTCTTGTCGGTTGCCCTGAGCCCGTGGACGACGATAGACGCCCCGGACTTGCTCTTCATGCTCAAAATCAACCGGTATAGCGCCATCATAGGTAGGCAGTGACTTAACTTGCTCACGGGTCAAGCTATCAACATCAACGTGGCGATCGCTAAAGTTAATGCGAGTGCGTCCGATGGGTAGCAGCACTTTCTTCCCCAGGATCCAAACTCCAGTGTTGACAATCAGGTAGCGAATCTTGCCCGCATCATCAACGAGGATATCGTCAACTGAGCCGACCTTTTCATCACCGGCGTAGAGAGAATATCCCTTGACATCCCGGTCGCCAAAATGAGTTTCATAGTCGGGATCAAAATCTTTGATTTTATGGAGTGACATAGCTTCAAGCTCCTTAAACTGAATACGGGCTATCTGCAACAACAGCGTTAAGTTGTTGCAAAATGCCTCATGTACTCATACTAGGAATGGGAATCCTTTTGTGCGTCCGTCGTAAGCTATATTGTCTCCTACTCCTTATGAATGGCAGAGTGAAAATCAGTCTTATTTTTTGAAAAAATGCCATCAAAGTTTTACTAAAAAGCTAGCAAAGCACTGCTATATCTAAGCTTTACAAAATACAATCTAGCTACATGCAGTTGCCTAATCTTTTCCAAACAAGCTTCTAATTATGCTTTCTGGATCTTAAACCTATCTCTATCGTGGCCACAATCTATAGCTATAGGTAGGTTCTTAAGTGGCGATAACCCTCTACTGTTTGAAGATATGCTGATTCTTTACTTAACAGATTTAAGTAGTGTGAGAGAAGTCTGAGGTCTGAGAGTCTGAGTAGTATAAAGTCAGCAGAAAAGGTTTGAGCCATCCGTACATCTATAGGCTGTAGTAAAGGTGGATTTTAATCAAATGGAATATTTGCAAATTTAGATTTGCATCATCATCAAACCTGTAACTTATCATCGATAACTTAGGAGAAAGATAATGGCATACTCTGAACGATCTGTCGGAGAATATATGGAGCCCGCTGTCGTTGTACCGAGCGGGGAATATCATGACCGAGTGCGTTGGGGACCGATTTTGGCCGGGCTGTTTACTGCGATCGCAACTCAGTTAGTGTTGAGCGCCCTCGGTGCCGCCGTTGGGTTGACCTCAATTGCCAACTCGGGTGCCCCTCGATCGAACGCGGGGGATGTGGGTTCAGCCGTGGGAATCTGGTCGATTATTTGTTTGTTAATTTCGCTCTTTATCGGCGGTTGGGTGACAGCACGCTCAGCCGGGCCAATGAATAAGAGCAATGTGTTGCTAAACGCAGCCATTTTATGGGCGACAACCTTGGCCATTAGCGCCTGGTTGCTTTCGAGCGGCGTTTCAGGCGCGTTTGGCATTGTGGCGTCAAATGCGGGAGAAGTAATTAATCAAGCCCAACAGAATGGTGCTCAAGTGCCTAACGTCGCGCCTAGCGACCTGCCTAACGCCATACCTAACGTTACCGCCGACCAAACGCGAGATATCGCTGGCAATGCGGCTAAGGTGGGTTGGTCTTTTGCGATTGGGTCACTGTTAGCGTTAGCAGCATCCCTATTTGGCGCAAATGTAGGTGCCCGTCGTCCTCGGGCGATCGCCATGCATTCTGGCGGTCGATCCTAAACGTGCCGTTCTGGAGTTTTCCAAGCTGCGCGAACCGCTGAGCCAATAATCAAATAATTGATTGATTATTGATTGATTGAGGAGACGTCACTTGTGATGTCTCCTCAATCACGTGAGTACCTATACTGGGAAGCCTGCACGTACTGGGAAGCCTGCACACCGCCGGAATAACCTTAATTAATCAAACTCGGGTGCCCAGATGCTAGAAACTTCCATTTCCCAGCCGGGGAGGAGGTCGGGGACAGTGAAGCGATCGCCATTCTGCAAAATCACAGGTTCAGCTTCGCTGCGGTGCACTTCAATTGTCTGGGTGCGGTAATCGACCAGTGCGCCGACAGTAGTACCCAGATCGATAAACTGGCGGATCTTGGCTCTGAGGGCGTCCAGGTCATCGGTTTTGGAGCGCACTTCAAAGATTAGGTCAGGAACGAGGTTGGCGTAGTCTTCGGTGGTGCGCTTGAGCCGCTCGGCTTTGACAAAGGAGGCATCGGGGGCGCGGACATCGCCATCGGCGTTGGGCAGCTTGAAGCCTGCACTAGAGGCTGTGACCCGCCCCAGCTTGTGCGGTCTGACCCAGTTTCGCAGTTGGGCAACAATCTCAGCGGCGACTTCATCGGATTCAAAGCCAGATGGGCTCATAACAATGATGGCTCCATCGACGAGTTCGAGCTGGTGGTCGGGGTGCTGGTGCTGAAAGCGGTTGAGGTCTTCAACGGTGAGGGTCATGATATCCTCGGCTCTATTGCAATCAGGGCGCTATTCATTAGCATAGGCAATCGCCTCACTCCACTGCCCCTGGGACGGGTACACAGCCCCCAAGCCCATGGCGGATTGTCATGTCCTACACCACAATGCCCTACGCTGCGATCGCCTACACCGTCACGCCTTCGGGTTGAAACCGGATATTGGCTTGCTTGAGACGATTCAGCGCTTCTTGGAGGCGATCGCAATCGGCAATCAGGCTAATCCGTACATAGCCTTCGCCACCAGCACCAAAGGCATTCCCTGGTGTCACCACCACCCCCGTTTGCTGCAATACCGACAGGGCAAAATCGGTCGAGCCGATTCCCGGTGGGCAGGGCACCCAGAGATACATGGTGGCGTTGGTCTTGGGCACGTCCCAACCCAGCTCGCCCAGCCCCTGAATCAAGAAATCGCGACGGGTGCG
>DATNOW010000428.1:0-2942 GCA_036703515.1 Chroococcidiopsis sp. | reverse complement strand
AGTAAGAATAGGAGAAGCGATCGCCGCATCTCAAACCCAAGCATCAAAACGTCATCACTGGGCTATTGATACCCACCGATTCCAGGCTATTGCGATCCCAGACTTGCCCATCTAGCGCCATCTGCTCAATCACACTCGCTAGCCTCAGCGCCTTCAGCGCCTGCTCACCGCCCACCGACGGCTGTACCCCACCTCGAACGCAGTGGACAAAGTGCTCTAGCTCAGCATGGAGCGGCTCAATGTTGCTGGTATAGACCTTTTCGATCAGCCCATCTTGGCGATAGAGCACCTGCCCATAGTCGGTCGAGCAGTTAGCTGTGGTTTGGCGGTGAATCAAAATTTCATTGTTGAGAAAATCGGCTTCGGTCAGCGAACTGCGGCAGTGGGCCGCAATGCGACGGATTTTGCGATGGGTAACTTTGCTCGCCGTCAGCGTGGCCACAATGCCGTTGCTAAACCCGAGCGTGGCCGTCACATAGTCAAGATAGCCCGAATCAGCCGCGTGGCTGCCGCTAGCCGTCAGACGCACCACCGAGGCCCCAGCTAGCTCTAGCAGCAGGTCAATGTCGTGGATCATCAGATCAAGCACCACCGACACGTCATTGGCCCGATCGGAATAGGGACTCATGCGATGGGCTTCTAGCGCCAGCAGCTCTTCGGTTTTGAGTACCTTGCTTAACTCTTGAAAGGCAGGGTTAAACCGCTCGATGTGACCCACCTGCAAAATTCGATGGGATTCGGCGGCGGCGTTGACTAGGGATTCGGCTTCGGCAATGCTGGCAGCAATCGGCTTTTCGATTAAGACATGCACCCCCGCTTGCAGGGCCGCTAACCCAACCGCATGGTGAAACCGGGTTGGCACAGCTATGCAAACAGCATCAACATGGGCAAACAGCTCGCGATAGTCTTCAAAAAAACGAACGCGATATTTACTCGCCGTATCGAGCCCGCGCTCGACGTTGACATCCGACACGCCCACCAACTCGACATCCTTTAACATGCTGAGGATGCGGGTATGATGCTGCCCCATGTTACCAACGCCAATCACACCTACTCGAATCGGTTCCATGCTCAGGCGCTGCCCCTCAATTTGTAATTGCTCTTGCACTCCTGCCCCTCCAGTACACCACTAGATAGCGAGAGCCAAGCCGCGATCGCCCAGTTCGATTGGAGTAACCAAAACAGGCGGCGTCTAGCGCCTCGCAATAGCTGTTTGAATAGCCAATATCGACAGTTACGAACTCCAACAGAACGCGTATGAAGAAATCTAAAGTTCTGTTCAGGCTTATGATACCAGTTAAATTGAAATAATTTTCTGCGTTATTTATTGATACATCGCTTAACGGTGTGGCAGTTTTTAGCCCGCCACACGGGGCCCCAGCCAAGGGCAGAGAAAACGTTTTTGGTGCTACGGAAGCGAGTCACGGGGGATGGTTTAATCGTGCTTTGATGGCGTCCTGATCTAAATGCTACGTTTAAGTCATTGTTGAGTTTAGCGATGTGATCACAGACCCGCTCGACAAGGGATAATTCCAACAAGCGATCATTCCTGCAAGGAGATAATTCCAATAGGCGATTATTCCGACGACCGATCATTGCAGTGCTATACAGCATTCAATGACATCGTTAGACCAATAACATCGTTAGACTCTGCTTCAGGGTGGTATAAATCCAAAGCCAACCAAAATCGGCGATTTCGTCGCCTCTAGCCGATACTCCCAGCGCAAAACTCCCCTCAATCGATTACGTTGAAGCTGCTATAAGTACCTTTAAGCACCCCTTAAAATTAGGAATAGACAACTCGGCTTAAAGCCGCTGTTGATATCTGTTTAATTAAAATTGCAGACCAATTGCAGACCCTCTGCTCATTTCTGGGTTTATGCCCTATGCCGTTGACCATTCTTGTTGCTGATGATGATGTAGGCACACGCCTTGCAGTTAGCGACTATCTCGAACTTGCAGGTTATATTGCGATCGCCGCAGACAACGGGCAGCACGCGCTCGCCATGGTGGAACAATATCAGCCCCATCTGCTCGTCACCGATATCACCATGCCCAAAATGGATGGCTATGAGCTAGTCCGTCAGGTGCGGCGACAGCCCGCCTTTCGCCTCCTGCCCGTGATTTTTTTGACCGCACGCACCAATACCGAGGAGCGCATTCGCGGCTATCAGCTTGGCTGCGATGCCTATCTGCCTAAGCCCTTCCATCTCGAAGAACTCGGGGCCGTGGTGCGCAATCTGCTGGAGCGATCGCAAATGATCCAGGTCGAGTGGCGATCGCGTTCTCACAGCGCCGAAACCCAGGCAGACCAATCGCCGCTGACCAAAACCGAGCCGCGCCAGGGCACCGGCCGCATGGACTTGACCACGCGAGAAACCGACGTATTAATGCTGCTGGCTGGGGGGTTGTCGAACGCGCAGATTGGCGATCGCCTACACCTTAGCCCGCGCACAGTCGAAAAGTATGTCAGCAGCCTGCTGCGCAAAACCGACACCAGCAACCGGGCCGAGTTAGTGCGCTTCTCGATGGAACATCATCTCGTCGAGTAGGCAACAGACCGGCCGCATGGCAACAAGATCTAAATCGGCCGCATTGGCGGCTAGATCTTGCCTTGGGTGATGTCATCGAGCAGTCCATTGCAGGCATCGGTCAGCAGATCGATCACATAGTTGAATCCTTCAGCGCCGCCATAGTAGGGATCCGGCACTTCGCGATCGCCATAGGTGCGGCAAAACGAGCACATGAGCTTGACCTTGTGGTGATAGGTGCCTTTACGATCGAGCGACAGGATATCTGCATAGTTTTGCTGATCCATCGCCAAAATTAGGTCAAAGGCTTCGAGATCCGCCGGTACAAACTGACGCGCCCGACCTTGGAGCGTGAACCCTAATTTTTGTTGCGCCGCCGCTGACATCCGGCGATCGGGAGCGCTGCCAATG
>DATNOW010000427.1:0-8466 GCA_036703515.1 Chroococcidiopsis sp. | reverse complement strand
GCAAATCGCAGCCCTCGGCAGCGCCGCCAATATTTCCCTAGAGGCCACCGGGCTGATCACCATTGCCGATATTACCGGGGCCGCAGGCGGCGGCCTGACGACCAACAACCAGGTGAACCTGAGTTTGAGCACCGGTAGCCTTAGCCTCATTTCCACCAACGGCTCGATTTTATTTGCCGATACCAATGACACGATTCAAACCCAGGGCGGGGCTTTGCGGTTTCTGGCGCAGCAGCCTGGCCGCTCTGTGACTCTGGGCAACCTGATCACCAATGGCGGTGCGGTGTCGGTTGTAGCAGGGCAGCAGATTCGCACAGGCACGATTAACACCAGCACTACGGGCACGGTCGGGGGCGCACCTCGCAACGGCGGCAGCGTAACGCTAACGGTTAGCGGCAGCGGCAACGCCGTGGGGATTACCACAGGCGACATTCTGACCTCGTCGACGGTCGGCAACGGTGGGGCTGTCAGCCTGCTGTCGCAGAATACGGGCACGACGCTGACGAATTTCCTGCAAACGGGGACGATCGACAGCCACGCTGAGAATGGCGGCAGTGCGGGCGCGGTGTCTGCGATCGCCACGGGGGGCAATCAGGTGTCGATGGTGGTGGGCGATATCAATGCGTTTGCTACGGGCTCTGGCAATGGCGCAGACGTCACGGTGACGGCGATCGCCACCATTCCAGGCAGCCGCATTCAGATGCAAACGGGGGATATTAACACCAGCGCGGTGGCTGGTCGCGGCGGCGCGGTGGCGATTACGGGCTACGACTTTGACAGCACCGGGCGCAACCCGTTTTTGGTCGGCTCGATTAATTCTCAGTCGCTGACCGGGCCCGGTGGCGATATTGTGATTGGCAACCCCGAAGGTTTAGGCATCGGGGATGGCGAAGTACAGCTTGGCGGCGATTTGAATGCCGGTACGGGCACCCTCACCTTTGATCGCGTCAGCGTCAACGCTGGGATAAATGACCGGACGTTGACGGCCGATGAGGTCAATTTTCTCAACTTTGCCCCCAATTCCACAGTCTTTGGCACGGGTGATCTGACCATCCAGCCGTTTTCGAGCAATCAGGCGATCGCCCTCGGCGGCGGCGATCTCGGCGGTGGCGGTACGCTCAACCTAGGGACAGCGGAGTTAGCCCTGCTGCAAAACGGCTTTCGTGCGATTACGATCGGGCGCAGCGATAGCGGCCCGATTCGCCTAGCGAGCAATGTGACGTTCTCTGATCCGACGGCTCTGCTGGGCCGGACGATCGATACGCGGGGTGGAGTGCTGCGGGCGACGGATAATGCATCGCTGACTCTATTGGGCAGCCGCGCAATCACGCTGGGGCAGGTGCAGACGGCAGGGACGGCCTTTACGGCCAGTAGCGCGGGGCGGATTCGGGTGAATGGCGCGATCGCCACCCAGGGAGGGGCAATTAGCCTCAGCGGCAGCCGCATCGAGGCCAATGCCATTCTCGATAGCAGCAATAGCAACGGCCGCGGCGGGGCCATTCGACTCAATGCCAGTGGCGATCGGATCACAACCCAGGACTTAAACAGTTCGGGGCGTACCGGCGGCGGGCAAATTATTCTGGATGCGTCTACCGACATCACCACCGGAAGCATCAACGCTCAAGGGGGCGATCGCGGCATAGGGGGCGCTGTCAGCCTCAGGGCGCAGAACTTGATTCGGGTGCGGGGGCTATTTCGCGATCGCAATGGTCAGTCGGCCAGCATTTCTACGGCCGGTGGACAGGGCGATGGGCGGGGCGGTGGCCGGATCTCTATCCGCCATGGCAGCAACGGGCGCATTCCGTTTATCGTCGGCAATAGTCGCCAGAATGGCACCGCAGGCAGCCTCACCACGGGGGATAATACGCTAACCGCTCGGCCGCCCTTATCGATTGGCGATCGCCCTTTCCGACGGGGTGATATTCAAATTGTCACCGGCCGGCCGCCCGCCCCTACCCCCAATTGCACAGCATTGCGGTGTGATCCCAGCATCGATCGCCCCCCGGCTGGCTATTCGCCTGCCCGCACAGGCCCCCTGCCAGTGACGCCCTTGCCCGCGTTTGATAACCCCGCAGATAACCCTGGCAATAATCCTGGCAATAATCCTGGCAATAACCCGCCCGGCACTGCCCGCGTGCCAACCAACCCCTCGGTCTTTGGCACGCCCGCTGGCAGCGGCGGCAACCCCGGCCCCGACGGCAACCCGCCCTCGACCCCGGTGGCCTATTTCCGCTCGCCATCCTTACCGGCCGAGTTATTTCAACTGCGCGACCTCAACGATGTCCGCACTAGCCTGCTCGACATTCAGCAAGCGATAGAGGTGCGCACCGCCCTGATCTATGTCGGCTTTGTGCCGATAGGCCTGCCGGCCGATCTCGGTTTTGAGCAGCGTGAAGCCCTTGCCACCCAAGATTTTGAAGACTATTTTCGGCAGTCGCGCCAGGCCGGAGCCGATCGCACACCGCAGTTTCGCCCCCAAGCCAGCGATCGCCTCGAATTACTGATCATCACCGCCGATGGTGAACCGATTCGCCATCGCGTGCCCAACGTGACGCGGGCCGACGTGCAGCGCGTCGCCGATCGCCTCCGCACCGAAGTCACCAGCCCCGCCCGACTGCAAAGCACCAGCTACCTAGCCCCGTCGCAGCAGCTCTATCGCTGGCTGATTGCGCCCCTCGAAACCGACCTGCAAGCCCACGAGATCCACAACCTCTCCTTCATCATGGATGCTGGGCTGCGGGCCATGCCGCTGGCGGCCCTGCACGACGGCGAGCAGTTTATCATCGAGCGCTACAGCGTCAACCTGATGCCCAGCATTAGCCTGACCGACACCAGCTATGTTGACCTGCGCAACCTGCAAGTGTTGGCCATGGGGGCGTCGCAGTTTAGCAACCTGCCGCCGCTGCCGGCCGTGCCCACCGAGGTCGAAACCATCACCCCTCAGCTCTGGCGCGGCAAAGCTTTCCTCAACCGCGACTTTACCCTCGAAAACCTGCGATTGCAGCGCCAAGAGCGCGGCTATGGCATTGTCCACCTCGCCACCCACGCCGAATTTAGCCCCGGACGTACCGAAAATTCGTTTATTCAACTGTGGAACCAAAAGCTGCGGCTCGACCAGATGCGTCAGCTGGGTTTAAACAATCCCCCCGTCGAACTGCTGGTGCTCAGCGCCTGCCGCACCGCTTTGGGTAACTCTGAAGCCGAGCTCGGTTTTGCCGGGTTGGCCCTACAGGCCGGGGTGCGATCGGCCCTGGCCAGCCTGTGGTATGTCACCGACGAAGGCACCCTGGCCTTTATGACCGAGTTTTATCGGCAGTTGCGCGAAGCCCCGATCAAAGCGGAGGCCCTGCGCCGCACCCAGTTAGCCATGCTGCACGGGGATGTGGTAGTCGACGGCGACATGCTGCGCAGTGCGCGGGGTGAAAGTATTGCCTTGCCGCCCGAACTGCAAAAAGACGGCACCTTTAGCTTGGCCCATCCCTTTTATTGGTCGTCCTTTACCCTTGTGGGTAGCCCCTGGTAGGGATTTTGCCAGAGCCTGACTAGAATCTTGGCTCAAAATATAAAGCCCTCATCAAGTCACCATGTTTCTATTTACACTTGCTTCATAGAACGGCATGGGTCTCCGTTTTGGGTGGTTGCGGATGTATCTTTGATGAAGAATACGGAGAGTTTGATGAACTTTAGGTGTCTATTGCTCCGGTGGCGATCGCTCCTCCGTTCCTCCTCTATTTAGTCATCTAAAAAACCAGTAAATCCTAGTAATAGAGCGATCGCCACCGATTAGACAGGAGGGCGATCGCTCTTTTTTGGGGACGCTGACGCCCCGTTTATCTCCGTGGTGAAGCTGTATGGCTTTGTTTAATCTTTAACATTCGCTATTCGTGTATGTTGTTTCCCTGAAGCTCCGTATAAGTACTGGATTAGCCGTTCAAAAACGGATAAAACCGTAAGTGTTGGTTTCAGTACACATTGCTTCGGTTTGCTGGTCGCCGCTCTCTAGATATCTGTCTGTGACCTGTGCCGCGATCGCCCCCTTCAGCGTTTACGCCGGAGCGCAACCCAGGAAAGCCAATTTCGATTATTGACCCTGATCTTTTACCCCGCTTGGAGTTAACCGAAAATGCTATCCTCTCGATTTGCGCCCCTTGCATTTGCGGCGGCAGCCACCCTCACCCTGACAATGGCGATCGCCCCTAGCGCTCAAGCCGAGGTTTACAACAACACCGCAGGCGGCGTGGTCGAAGGCATTGACCCGTTCTTGTTTCCAGGTTCCGACGGCACCTTTGACAGCACCCTGACCATTCCCGATTCCTTTTCGATCAATGCCATCAGCGGCATGTACGTCGTCCTGTTTGGTCTGCGGGCAGACGATGCCGCCAGCCTCAGCGCCACCCTGACCCACGTCGATACGGGCACCACGATTTCGCTGTTTAACAATTTGCAATCAGGCACCGCCCTCGATGGAGCCTATACCTTTGACGACGCCTTCCCCCTCACCTTAGATAACGCGCCCACCACCACCCCCGATTCGGTTACCTTCTTGCAGCCTGGTGCTTATAACACCGCCGACCCGTTAAGCGCCTTCTTTGGGGAAAATGGCGCGGGCGACTGGCAGCTTTCTCTGCTCAATACCTCCAACAGTTCCCAAGCCTCCTTTGAAGGCTGGCAGTTAGGCTTTGGCGTTCGTCACTTTGCCCTCGAAGGCACCTTCGGCAGCTCGATTATTCCCGAATATGCCGGTGCGACCTTCAAAGGATATGTGGCCTACCCCGACGATGCAGAAGACCTAGATTCCACTCCCGACAAAGGCACCTACAACCTCAGCAACTTTTTGTTCTCGATCACCGCTGATGGAGCCACTGAGCCTTTTGCCTTCCTGACTCCTGACCCGCTACTCACAACTACCGCTGTGATGAAAGTGGGTAGCCGCACTTATACCATTACCCGCGCGCGCGTCAGCAACCGCAACACCTTCTGCTTACCCGAATCGGCCGATATCAACCTGTTCTTTGAGACGCCCAACCCGCCTCCCTTTAGCGATGGTATCGACCCCGATCCGGTGCCCCTCACCCCGCCTGTGGTCGATACCTTTGTGCCTGAGCGCAGCAGCGTTATCCTCTACGGTTCTGACTGCGGCGACAACCCCGAAACACCCGAAGAGGAAGGCGCACTGGTGCCCATTGCAGAGGTGCCAACCTTTGTGCCGGTGGATCTAACGGCTCCCCCCCCACGCTCTACCCCCGAACCGGCTTCAGTGCTGGGTTTAGGGCTACTCGGCGGGCTGGGCTGGCTTACCCGCAAGCGGCGATCGCACTAAGTTTTTGCTGCCCTGACTCCGCAGCACTCCCGTTCACATCACCCAATCCTCCAGGGACATGGCCTCGCTATGTCCCTTTTTTTGTCAGGTTTAAGGCAATAGCTGTCATTCTCACCTGCGCGAGAATCCATCGTCTAATAGGTAGGTCAACAAACTCTTAAGCTGTATGGGTTAAGCGATCGCCAATCCGTACTACGTCTGCTCGATTTGATTTGGCGGCCCTGCTGACCCAGCTTGAATAATCCCAAATCATCCTTAATCAGACGCAGCTTGTAGATCTGCCAAGACCTTGGAAATCATTATCTTCAACTGCGGAACGTCTTCCTGAGCTGCTTTCCAGATAATTTCTACATCCGTATTGAAATAATCATGGATAAGCTTGTCCCTCATACCAGCAATGTCTCGCCAGGGAATATCAAGATATTGGCTCCTGACTGGATCTGGGATCCGCTTTACGGCTTCACCGATGATTTCGATCGCCCGCGAAACCGCAAACGTTTTTTCTAAGTTTTGTGAGAACTCTTCAAATTTGATGCCTGCTGTAAATTGCTCGATCGCAGCAATGGCATCCAAAATATCCTGTAGGTAATCCTGAATCTGCCGCTTAATCACAGATAGATTACCTCTGCCAAAATCCGCTCTCCGAGGCGAGGCTTTAACCCGGTCTTATGCACCAAATCGACTTTAACGCCCAGGTTATCGCTGAGATAGTTTTCTAAACTAATAAACTTCAACAAGCTCGGTGTCTCAGAAAACTCTACCAGGACATCTACATCGCTAGTTTCGGTCTGCTCTTGCCTGGCATAGGAACCGAAAACCCCTAGTTCGTTAATCTGATAGCGTTCTTGCAGCAAGGCTTTGTGCTGCACAAGCCATTCCTTAATATCCTCTAGTGTTTTCATCGCTCTACTTTCTCTCAAGCTAAGCACAGTGCCTACCTTAGCTTATCTTGCACTGAGCGAGATAGCTTATAGGCCTGGCATAGTCTAAAGGGTTATGACGACTACCCATGACTACCTAGCGCGATGAAGTTAGAACAGCGCAGGGCGATCGCCACCATCCGTAGATATTTCGTAGAGATGCTGTGAATATGTGATGGTTTGATTGGCGAGTGGTGAGTGAGGCGCATTGAGCGGGGTACCGAAGCTCTCTGGCGCTATCGGTGCCGCTGGGGTAGGAGAGAGGTTGGCGAAACTTGTGAAAATCGCGATCTAAACTTCAAAAATCGTCAATTTTAGGTGAATTTGTCGTAATTTAGTTGGTTTTGGGAAGGCGACTGCGCTACCATTTAAAATAACTTAATATATCTACATACATCTACACAACGGTTTTTCTGCTTTAAAAGTTCTGCGATCGGCTTGAACCTTAAGCCCGTCACAGTTTCAGACAGCGCGCTTTGTGCCGTTAAACCCACCTTAGGTTTAGGTTGTTTGTTTAGGTTGTTTACCAATTAAACGATTCGCCGGGTGATTCCAGTCATTATGGAATAGTGCCTTACAGCTTTCTTTCGCCGTGTAATGCTCTTACACTGGATTATTTGCACTTTCAAAAAATAATCTAGCTCGCCGTTTTCACGGTCTTGATGCAACGATTTGGGAGATTTCTCAAAAAAGCTTGACCCTTGGGCAATGCCCAAGATGTGCGGGCAGAGCGAGTTTGCAGCGAGCAGCCAATCTGTTGATTAGGACTCTTAAGACCCTGATGAGCCTTATGTTTTCTGTCTGTCGGTTGTGATGACGGCTTGGTTTGTAATGGTGATGCCCCACGATTTTCGTCGCTGTGTGGTTACGGCAAAATTTTATGATGACCCAAATCCCACTCCTAGAAAAAGATCCAATCGTTTTAGTAATTGACGATGAAACCGATAATTTCGAGGTGATCGAGGCCTTGCTTGATGGCGAGGGGTATCAGTTAACCTATCTTTCTGATGGCCGGCAGGCGCTAGGTATTTTAGAGTCGTTTCAACCCGATGTGATCTTATTAGATGTGATGATGCCGCAGATGAATGGCATTGAGTTTTGCTTACGCTTTAAGTCCAACCCCAAGTGGCGGCATATCCCGATCATTATGGTGACGGCCTTAACGGCGAAGGAAGATTTGTCGCAGTGTTTGCTGGCCGGGGCGGATGATTTTATTAGCAAGCCGGTGAATGGCATGGAGTTGCGATCGCGGGTGCGGTCGATGTTGCGGATCAAGCAGCAGTATGACGCCCTCCAAGAAACCCTGTACCTGCGTGAAGATCTGTCTCGGATGATTGTCCACGATTTGCGCAACCCGCTGACGTCGATTTTGCTGGCGGCAGGAATTTTGCAAAAGGCCGACTATACTCCAACGCGACAGCAGCAAAAAACGGAGCAAATTTTTATTGCGGCTCAGCAGTTGCAATCGATGATTGATACGCTGCTGCTAATGGCCAAGCTAGAGTCGGGCAAGATGATGATTCAGCCCGATGAGCTAGATCTATCGCAGGCCTGTCAGTCTGCGGTGAGCGGTATGGCGGCGATCGCGGCCCAAAAGCGGCTCGATATCCGCTGCCAGGTGCCAGAAACGGGCTGTCCGGTCTTGGCCGATTCGTCGCTAATTCGTCGTGTGTTAGATAACCTGCTGTCGAATGCGATTAAGTTTTCTCCGTCAAAAAGTGAGATTACGATTACGGCGGCTCCCCTCGATGATGCCCACATTCAGGTGAAGGTCGCTGACCTTGGCCCAGGGGTGCCGCCCCCGTTGCAGCAGCAGATTTTTGAGAAATATGAAATTGGCGCGCTGATCAAAAATACGTCTCAAGTTGGTCTGGGGTTAGCGTTTTGTAAACTAGCGATCGAAGCCCACGGGGGGGCGATCGCTGTGGTAAACAATGATCCCACCGGAGCAGTATTTTCCTTTACCTTGCCTACTCCTGAGCCGCCCAATCACTCTAGAGAGCTAGAGTTAGTGCCGTGACGCGATCGCGCTAGCTCGAGCTGACGCTGCTTTTCTTGCTGGCGGGCGCGTTTGTCGGGGGTGAGGCGATCGATGCAGTGGGGGCAGGCGATGCCGTCTTCGTAGTCGGGCGAGGCTTTGTCGTCGGCTGAAATGGGATGCCCACAGCTCCGGCAGAGTTCGTAGGTGCCGCTGTCTAATCCATGCTGCACGGCAACCCGTTCATC
>DATNOW010000426.1:0-15229 GCA_036703515.1 Chroococcidiopsis sp. | reverse complement strand
CGGGAAAAAGGTGGCGATCTAATTAACCTGAAGTTTAGTCCGGCCAATGTGGCGGGAGAAGAAGGGACGCGGCGATTGATGCAGATTATTCGCACCTGGAGCGAACTGAAACACTGGCATGTCCAGTTCAACATCATCAATAAAGAAACCTTGCTGGCAGCCCAAAAAGACCCCGACAAATACCGCAACCTGATCGTGCGAATTGCTGGATATTCCGCCTACTTTGTGGATCTTTCGCCGATACAGCAGGCCGAGATCATCGCCAGAACAGAAGAACAGGGGGGGTGAGGGAGGCTAATTGTAACAAAACTGTTCTACGGCTCACCCACCGCTACCCGCTTGATTGCAAGATTAGGAGGCATTCGCTATGCCGATGTATCCCAAGGATATGTTTTTTACATCCGAGTCGGTGACTGAAGGACATCCCGATAAGTTCTGTGATCAGATCTCGGATGCGGTCTTGGATGAATGTTTGAAGGTTGATCCAGACTCTCACGTTGCCTGTGAAACCTTTGTCACGATGGGGTTGATCATCGTCGGTGGTGAGGTTACAACCAACGCCCTGTTTGATGTGGCAAAGCTGGTGCGCGAGGTGGGCAACGAAATTGGCTACACCGCACCCGTGTATGGCTTCGATATCAACACCGCTGCGATTATGCGAACCATCCACGCCCAGTCTCCTGATATCAATCAGGGCGTTGCCCAAGCGACGGGTGAGATTGGCGCTGGCGATCAGGGCTTGATGTTTGGTTATGCCTGTAACCAGACAGAAGAATTCATGCCGTTGCCCATTACACTGGCGCACCAGTTGGCGATGAAACTGACAGAGGTGCGCAAGACAAAGCGGTTGCCCTACCTGGGGCCAGACGGTAAAACCCAGGTAACAGTGGAATATCGCGATGGTAAACCTGCGCGTGTTGATTACGTGGTGATTGCCGCACAGCATACCCCCGACGTGGTGACGCCGGATGGACAGCACATGACCGAAGCCGCTAAACAGGACATCATCGACCAGGTGGTGATGCCCGTGTTGGGAGATTTGGTCGATCCGCAGACCAAAATTACGGTGAATGGAACGGGCAAGTTTTTGATTGGGGGGCCTCAGGCTGACACCGGGTTAACGGGTCGCAAAATCATTGTCGATACCTACGGTGGCTGGGCGGTGCATGGCGGCGGAGCCTTTAGCGGCAAAGACCCCACCAAAGTCGATCGCTCGGCAGGTTACATGGCGCGGTATGTGGCTAAAAATATCGTGGCGGCGGGATTGGCAGAGGAATGTCTAGTACAGCTTGGCTACTGCATTGGGCTAGTCGATCCGGTATCGGTGATGGTCAATACCTACGGCACTGGAACGCTGTCCGACCGGGCGTTGTCGGCACTGGTGCGACAGGTGTTTCCACTCTCGCCTAAGGGCATTATCGACCATTTGCATCTGAGGCAGCCGATATACCGGAAAACTGCCGCCTATGGTCACTTCGGTCGCCCCGAATTTAGTTGGGAACAACTGGATGCGACCGATGAATTGCTGGCAAAGGCGAAGCGGGGATAACGTTTACTCCCACTCTGGCAATGGTATTAGGCATTTGGCTGGGTCTTGTAATGGTGAGTCTGCCAGGTTACAGGGCGCGATTCATTCGTTCTTCACTCCGAGGCACACCAGATTGATCGCGCCAGTCACGCTTGATGATTGAATGTTGGATTTTTTGTTCGCTTCCTTTTAAGGAGAAAACTATGGAACTGCAAGGGAAAACAGCGATCGTCACAGGTTCAGCACGAGGCATTGGTGAGGGCATCGCCGTTTGTCTGGCTCGGGAAGGAGCCAAAGTGGTGATTAACTCGCGCAAAGTGCAAGATTGCCAGGAGACCGTTAAGAAAATTGAGGCTGCCGGGGGCACTGCCATTGCGATCGCAGCAGATGTCTCCAAGGAAGACCAGGTCACAGCGCTGGTGGCAGAGACGGTGAAGCAATGGGGGCGGGTGGATATTCTGGTCAACAATGCGGGAATTGAAAGCCCACCGACCCTGTTGAAGGATATTCCCGAAGAGGTCTGGGATCGGGTGATGTCTATCAATTTGAAGGGGGTATTTTTCTGCTGTAAAGCCGTGATTCCAACCATGATGGCTCAGGGCAAGGGAAAAATTGTCAACATTTCCTCGATAGCAGGGGTGCGGATGACGTTCTTTGGCGGTGCCAATTACACCGCTTCTAAGTATGGGGTGATGGGGCTGACCAATCACCTGGCTTGGGAACTGGCCGATAGCCGTATCAACGTGAATGCGATCGCCCCTGGTGCTGTCCTCACACCTCTGGCAGAACAGGGGACGACCCCAGAGTATCGGGAGATGACTACCAAACGGCTGATTCCCTTAGGGCGCTGGTGCACCATTGAGGACATTGGCAATGCGGCGGTTTTCCTCGCCAGCGATCGAGCGGACATGATCACAGGTCAAATTTTGGCGGTTGATGGTGGGGTTCTTACCGGATTTGGGGAAGATTTGCGTCCCATCATTCGGCAGCGAATGGCTGATATGCAAGCAGCCCATGACACCAAACATTAAAGCGACGGAGGGTTCCCAGCCATGAACGCAACGATTAAACGAATTGCGATTAATGTGGGCTTTGGCTATGTTCCAGGGTTGAACACGGCGATCACCGGAGCGGTGCTGGCTGCGAATGAACTGGGATGGGAGGTTGTGGGGATTCGGGATGGCTTTGAGGGCTTGCTATTTCGCGATCGCTATTCTGATAGCGGACTGCTTCCCCTCACCCCTCAGACGGTGGAAACCCTGGATCCATCCGGTAATCTTTTGGGGGCTGCCGTTCGTAACGATCCGTTTCACGTCCGTACGATCAACGCCGAGAGCTTGGTCGAAGAGGTGGATCGCTCGGATGATCTGCTGGCAACCTTGCAGGCAGAAGGCATTGATGCCGTAATTTCGGTGGTTGGCATCCAAGGTTTGAGTATTGTCTATAAACTGCACCGCAAAGGACTCAAAACGGTCTGTATCCCAAGGTCGGTGGAGAATGACATCGCGGCAACGGTACTGTCCTTTGGATTTAACAGCACCCTGAGTTTTGTGACGGAACTGCTCGATCGCGCCAAACAAGCGGCCCAGTCTGCCCATCAGATTGGGGTCGTGGAGGTGTTGGGAGAGCATAGCGGCTGGCTGGCTCTACAAGCCGGGATCGCTGTCTGTGCTGATGCAGTACTGATTCCAGAGATTCCCTATGACCTGCAAAAAGTCGCCGCGAAACTTCAGGACAAGTTCAGGGCAGGGCGATCGCATGGATTGGTGATCGTTGCCGAGGGCGCAGAATCCGTAGACAAAGAAGGGGTTGTTACCGCTCTGAATCCACTCAAAGCGTCCCTATCTCCCTTAGCAGGCGACTATCAGGGCAGCCATGTCATCCAGCGATCGGGACACGTGGCTCAAATCGTAGCGCTCCAACTGCAACGCCTGATCGATCGCGAAACCTATCCTCTGGTGTTAGGAGATTGGGTGAAAGGGGGCACTCCTACCGCCGTCGATCGCCAGCTCGGGCTGGGCTATGGAGCCGGAGCAGTACGGGCTTTAAATGCAGGGCAAACCGGAGTGATGGTGAATTTTCAACCGCCCAACCTCAGCTTTGTGCCGTTAATAGAAGCCATCAACAAAATTCGCACCGTGCCAGCAGACAGCGAATTTGTCCAGATTGCGCGATCGCTGGGTATCTGCTTAGGAGGTTAACGCCATGACGACTTCATCGACAAACCCAACTGGGCTGGTTCTCAACATTCAGCATTTCTGTACACATGATGGGCCTGGTATCCGCACCACGGTTTTTCTAAAGGGCTGCTCGTTACGCTGCAAGTGGTGCAGCAATCCTGAAAGCATTTACCCCAAACCAGAACTGGCTTACAACATCAACAAGTGTATTGGTAAAAAGCAGTGTGGTCTGTGCTTGAAACCGCCCTGCTCAGAGGGAGCTTTCTACGTCCTAGAGGGCGAGGACGATCGCATCCGCGTCAACTGGGATTTAGCAACTGATTGTGGGCAGGAGTGTGCGTCTGTCTGTCCAACCGGGGCACTTTACCTGTTTGGTCAGGAAATGACGGTGGATCAAGTACTCGATGAGGTGGAACAGGACAGCACCTTTTACCGGGAATCTGGGGGTGGAATGACGCTCAGCGGCGGTGAGTGCCAACTGCAACCCGATTTCAGTGCGGCGTTGCTCCAGGAAGCCCACCGACGGGGTTTTAACACGGCGATCGAAACCGCATTCAATGTGCCCTGGTCGCATGTGGAAAAGGTCTTGCCCCACGTCGATCTAGTTCTCCATGACCACAAGCTGACCGATCCAGAGCGTCACAAAAAGTGGTGCGGTGTAGACAATCGCCAGATTCTAGCCAACATGAAGCGGGCCTACGAAACCTTTCCCGACAAAACATTTATTGCCCGTACTCCGCTAATCCCTGGTGTGAATGACGACGAAGAGCACATCCGCTCGGTGCTGGCGTTCATTCGTCAGTATCCGAATGTGATCGACTATGAGCTGTTGCCCTATCACCGCTACGGCGAGAGCAAGTATGGTTTTTTGGGCAGAGTTTACGAACTGAAAGACTTTACCTCGCCAACGGCTGAATCACTCCAGCGATTGCAGGCTCTGATTGACGAAGCCTTTGGGCACACGGGCAAATCTGCCCAGGCGTAACCCAGAGTGAAACCGATTGTCCCCCCGTGGATGGGGTTGCAGGGGGAGACAAGACCCAGCGATCGCCTGGTCGAATTGGAACTCGCATAGGGAGGCTAACCCATGTCTTTGAAAATCTTGCCGGGACGCAGTTTCCCGTTAGGTGCAACCGTCTCATCCCAGGGGGTGAACTTTTGTGTGTACTCTTCCACCTGCTCTGGGCTGGAACTGTTGCTGTTTAATGCGGCTAGTGACCGCGAACCCACTCACACGATCGCCTTTGACCCCCACCATCATCGCAGCGTTCACTACTGGCATCTGTTTGTTCCTGGACTTAAGGCAGGACAGATCTATGCCTACCGGGTCTGTGGGGACTTTGCCCCGGAACGTGGGCTGCGCTTCGACCCTACTAAACTCTTGCTCGACCCCTATGCTAAGGCGATCGTCGGTTGGGAAACCTACCGTCGCACAGCAGCCATGCAACCGGACGATAATGCGGCCCATGCCCTTAAGTGTGTGGTCGTAGACCCGAAAGCCTACGATTGGGAAAATGACGTTCCCTTACAAATTCCTTACTCCAAAAGCATCATCTATGAACTCCATATCGGCGGATTCACACGCCATCCCAGTTCGGGTGTGGCATCAGAAAAACGGGGGACTTACGCAGGGCTGATCGAAAAAATTCCCTACCTCAAACAGCTTGGGGTCACTGCCGTCGAACTGTTACCCATTCACCAATTTGATGATCAGGATGCCGATCATGGCGGACCGGGACTGGTCAACTATTGGGGCTACAGTACTCTGGGATTTTTCGCCCCCCATTGGCAATATAGTTCCCGCCAACATCCCCTGAGTGCGGTGAATGAATTCCGCGACATGGTTAAGGCTTTGCATCAAGCGGGAATTCAAGTCATTCTAGATGTCGTTTACAACCACACTGCCGAGGGGAATCATGAAGGCCCAACCTTATGTTTTAAGGGTCTGGATAATCCCACGTATTACCTGCTGGAAGCCGATCAAACCCACTACAGCAACTACACAGGCTGCGGGAATAGCGTTAAAGCCAATCATGCGATCGTGGCACGGTTAATCGTCGACAGTTTGCGCTACTGGGTAGACGAAATGCACGTCGACGGCTTTCGGTTTGATCTGGCAGCGGTCTTAGGACGGGGGATGTCTGGACAGGTCACTGGGCAGATCACTGGAGAGAAACCGCCTGTTTTGTGGGCGATCGATACTGACCCGGCGTTGATTGAGGCCAAAATGATTGCCGAGGCCTGGGATGCGGCTGGACTCTATGGCATTGGGCATTTTATTAGCAGAAGCGATCGCTTTGCAGAATGGAATGGTCCCTTTCGAGATGATATGCGGCGATTTGTCAAAGGTGATCGGGGCATGGTCGGCAAGGTCGCAGCGCGGATCTTAGGGAGTCCCGATATTTATGAACATCCAGAACAAAAGGTATCCGAGCGCAGTATCAATTTCATCTGCTGCCATGATGGCTTCACCTTGAACGATTTAGTCTCCTACAACGTCAAGCACAACGAAGCCAATTGTGAGGAGAATCGGGATGGTTCCAACGATAACCATAGCTGGAACTGTGGGGCGGAGGGACTAACGGATCAACCGGAGATCGAAGCCCTACGGCTGCGCCAGATTAAGAACCTGCTGATGTTGCTGTTTCTGTCACAGGGAACTCCCATGCTGCTGATGGGGGATGAAGTGCGGCGATCGCAACAGGGCAACAACAACGCCTATTGTCAGGACAATGAAATCAGTTGGTTTGACTGGAATTGCGTTGAAAAGCACGCGCATGTGTTCCGCTTTGTGCAACACCTGATCCAGTTCACCCAATCGCTCAAGCTTTTTGCGGAGGACCATTTTCTGTACGTGGGTGAGTATCCCGATCACCCCTACCTGACTTGGCACGGATTAAAGGTCGGTCAACCCGACTGGGGTTCTGATTCTCACACCCTGGCATTTATGCTGTGTCACCCGCAAGCCAGAGAACAGCTTTACGTTATTTTCAATGCCTATTGGGAAGCCCTCACGTTTGAGATTCCGACCGTTAACAAAGGGTACGAACCCTGGCGGCGCTGCATCGATACGTTCTTAGATTTCCCTGATGATATTTGTGATTGGGGCAATGCTCCCCTGATGGAAGATTCGATGTATCAAGCACAACCTCGCTCCGCTGTGCTTTTCTTCAGCAAACCTCTTGAGACACCACGTTAACTGTTTAATCTGTCCAAAAGTTCGATAAATCACTCTTGACGTTTTTTGTTTAGGGGAATTCCCATGAAATTAGATGGAAAAGTGGCCCTCGTTACAGGCGGCAGCCAGGGCATTGGTCAGGCAATCTCCGTTAAGCTGGCCTCCGAGGGAGCCAGTGTTGTGATTGCCTACCGCTCCCACCCAGAGGGGGCAGAAGCAACGCTGAAACAGATCAACGATGTCGGCAGCAAAGGATATACCATTAAAGCCGATTTGGGAAATATCGAGCAGATTCGGGGGCTGGTAAATGCGGCAATTCAACACTTTGGCAAATTAGACATTTTGGTCAACAATGCGGGCATGGAGAGACACGCCCCGTTCTGGGAAGTGACGGAATCTGACTATGACATGGTGCTGAATGTTAACCTGAAGGGTGCTTTCTTTGCAGCACAGGCTCTGGTTCAACATCTGATCGAAACCAAGCGTCCTGGCAAGATTATCAACATCAGCTCGGTGCATGAAGATTTGCCATTCCCCAACTTTGCTCCCTATTGCCTGAGTAAAGGTGGCATGAAAATGATGGCAAGAGATCTGGCTGTGGAATTGGGTCCCCTGGATATCACCATTAATAACGTGGCACCGGGCGCGATCGAGACTCCCATTAACACCAGACTATTGAACAATGCAGAAAAGTTAGGGGCACTGCTGCAAAACATTCCGCTCCATCGTTTAGGCAAATCTGAGGATATCGCTTCCCTTGTTGCTTTTCTCGCTTCAGATGATGCCAACTACATTACCGGCAGCACGTTCGTTGTAGATGGTGGTTTGTTGTGGAATTATCACGAACAGTAATCAGGATCGTAGATTAAATAACCAGAAAATTTGAACCACCTGTAGGGACAGTGCATTGCAATGTCCCTGTATCCATCCATGCAACTCTCCACCTTCAGGAGAAAGACCTATGACCGCTGAAGAAATTAGATTAGCTCAAGATGACGATCGTACTGCCTATTGGAAACGTTGGGGTTCCTACCTGAGTGAACGACAGTGGGGCACGGTGCGAGAAGACTATAGCCCTACCGGAGACGCCTGGGACTTTATTACCCATGATCAGGCGCGTTCCTATGCCTATCGCTGGGGCGAAGATGGCATTGCCGGAATTTCCGATAATCACCAACGGCTCTGTTTTGCGATCGCCCTCTGGAATGGCAAAGATCCCATCCTGAAAGAACGTCTGTTTGGCTTAACGGGCAGTGAAGGTAATCACGGTGAGGATGTCAAAGAGTATTACTTCTACCTGGACAATACCCCCAGCCATGCCTACATGAAGTATCTCTATAAATATCCTCAATCCGAATTTCCGTATACTCAGCTATTAGAAGAGAATCGGCGGAGAAATCGCCATCAACCTGAATTTGAATTAGTTGATACTGGAGTATTTGCAGAAAATCGTTACTTCGATGTGTTGATCGAATATGCCAAGCAATCGCCCGAAGATATTTTGATTAATATCAATGTCTTCAATCGAAGTTCTGAATTTCAAACCCTGCATCTACTGCCAACGCTCTGGTTTCGCAATAACTGGTCATGGAATACTCAGGCGACCAAACCGTTGCTCAAAGTTCGTCACGCGGATGTTAACCTGTCTGTCATTGAAGCGAATCATCCCACTTTGGGGCAACGCTGGCTCTATTGTGAAGGCAATATTGAGCTGTTATTTACTGAAAATGAAACCAATCGTGAACGACTGTGGGGCTTGCCCAATGCATCTGCCTACGTCAAAGATGGTATTCATCATTACGTGATTCAGAAACAGCCTACAGCGATTAATCCAGACCGCATGGGAACAAAAGCGGCGGCTCATTATCAACTGGCGATCGCACCAGGCATGTCCCAGACGGTTCGCTTGCGGTTAAGCGATTCTCCCTATCTATCTAATCCATTCGGCACTGAGTTTGAGCAAATTTTGCAAACCCGGATCGCTGAAGCCGATGCCTTTTACGATCGCCTCGCGCCTACCCACCTATCAGCCGATCAGCGCAATATTCAGCGGCAAGCGTTCGCCGGAATGCTATGGAGCAAGCAGTACTACTATTACGTCGTTGAACAGTGGCTAGATGGCGATGCGGGACAACTCTCACCCCCAGAGCCGAGACAACAGGGTCGTAATAGCCATTGGCGGCATCTTCACTGCGACGATATTCTCTCCATGCCAGACAAGTGGGAGTACCCCTGGTTCGCGGCCTGGGATTTAGCCTTTCACACCATTCCCCTGGCAATGCTGGATCCCGCGTTTGCCAAACGGCAGCTTCAACGGCTCACCCGCGAGTGGTATATGCACCCAAACGGGCAACTGCCTGCCTATGAGTGGTCGTTTGATGATGTCAACCCACCCGTCCATGCCTGGGCAACCATTCGGGTTTATCAGCTTGAAAAAAAAATCTACGGACGCAGCGACCTGGAATTTGTGGAACGGGTATTTCAAAAGCTGCTGCTCAACTTTACCTGGTGGGTAAATCGGGAAGATCGAGTCGGCAATAACGTTTTTGAAGGGGGATTTTTAGGTTTAGACAACATTGGTGTTTTCGATCGCAGCAAACCCTTACCAACCGGCGGATACATTCAACAGTCGGATGGCACTAGCTGGATGGCGATGTATTGCCTCAATTTACTCACCGTTGCCCTGGAATTGAGTAAACATAAGCCGGTGTATGAGGACATTGCCAGTAAGTTTTTCGAGCATTTCCTTTATATTGCGGCGGCGATGAACGGGGTTGGCAAAAACTCCACGAAGCTCTGGGATGATACCGACCAGTTTTATTACGATGTGCTGAACCTTCCCGATGGGCAGCAAATTCAACTCAAAGTGCGATCGATGGTCGGGCTAACCTCCCTATTCGCAGCCGCTCTGATTCCCCAGGAAACGATCGAACAGTTGCCGAACTTTAAACGGCGAGCAACCTGGTTTTTAGAAAATCGTCCCCATCTCATTGAGGATATTGGATTCCTGACCAGTAGAGGTGAGCAAGACATTCGGGTTCTATCGCTGTTAACTCCCCACAGACTTCGCTGCGTTTTAGCAAGACTACTGGATGAAACTGAATTTTTAAGCGATTATGGCATCCGAGCCATCTCTCGCTACCATGCCGAACACCCATTTGTCTTCTGGGTTGAAGGACAGGAGCACCGGGTAGACTACGAACCCGCAGAATCAACAACTGCCCTGTTCGGTGGTAATTCCAACTGGCGGGGACCAATCTGGTTCCCAGTCAATTACCTGATTATCGAGTCGTTGCTCAAGTTTCATACCTTTTGGGGAGATGAGTTCAAAGTTGAGTGCCCCACAGGGTCAGGCCAGATGATGAACCTGGAGGAAGTTGCCCATGAACTCTCCAGACGATTAACGTCCATCTTCACGCAAGATGCAGATGGACGCCGCCCTGTTTTTGGTGGCACCGAACTATTTCAAACTGATCCACATTGGCGAGACCTCATCCCATTTCACGAATATTTTCATGGCGATAATGGGGCTGGAATTGGAGCTTCCCATCAGACGGGCTGGACGGGTCTAGTCGCCAGGCTGATTCAGCATTAGGAGAGCCAAATCATGAAACGTCAGAACAATCGACGTATTCCCTGGCGACCCCTGATCGCTGAATGCATCGGTACAGCGCTACTGCTGTTGATTGGGCTATCCCTGGTGATTGTCATGTTTGGAACGGGGAGTCCGATGGCGGTCATCATTCCGAATGAGGGCGTGAGGCGACTGATCACGGGGTTTCTGTTTGGCACAACCGGAGCCACGATCGCACTATCGGCAATCGGCGAAGAAAGCGGCGCACACATCAATCCCGTGGTCACGCTGGGATTTTGCCTTATGGGTAAACTGGATGCTCAGATTGGTCTGTACTATGTGTTGTCCCAGTTAATAGGGGCGATTCTGGGTTCATTACCCCTGCTGGTTTGGGGAACGATGGGGCGCAGTGTCGCATTTGGAGCCACTTTACCCGGTGCAGGTTACGCCATTCACACCGTTTTGTTGGGTGAGATTATGACTACATTCGCCTTGATTGCTGGTTTGTGTGTATTCCTGGGATTTCGCAAGCTACGCCCCTTTACGCCTGCCATGTTTCCATTTCTCTATGCAATCATGGTGTATGCAGAATCTCCGATTTCGGGCACCAGTACAAATCCAGCACGTAGCTTTGGTCCTGCCGTGATCTCTGGACAATGGCAAGGATGGTGGATTTATTGGTTAGGGCCATTTATCGGAACCCTGATCGCACTCTTCGTTTGCAATTCTCTAGCCGATCGGATTGAGGTGGCAAAGATATATCACTTTGAGAGCGATCGAGTCGGCATATTTCGTAGAAAGCACCGATTCTAGAATTTCCATTTGGTAAAGGTTTCAGAGTAGAAAGGTGAGATAATCTCACCTCCCTGAAGCTTAAGGTTAGAGAACACAACGCAGCAAGTCGGCCGCATTCCAAATTTGGTCGGTTAATCCAATTGCCATGGCCGGGGTTCGTTGCTGATACAACTGCTTACCATGGGGTTCTTGTAGGCGCTGCCGTAAACTGTGGTGCGGTCTAACCCAGCTGTACACACAGACTGCTCACCAGGCGATCGCCCTACAGATATCCTTTCCATCGTGATACAGTAATTCCATAAATTCCATATAGCAATTGCTGTAAAAATTGCCGTAAAGGCAGATAAGCTCTCAAGCAGGCAGGGTTGGGTATGCATCTAAAAGGTTGGGCTGTCGTCTTAGGACTGGCATCGTTACTGAACAGTTACAGCGCGATCGCCCAAGCTTCTCAGCACTCGCAACTACCTCGCGACCTGCTGCGTCTGTGTACGCGATCGCCCTACAATAGCCGCTGCGAGGGGCGACAATGGCCTGTCTTGCTCACATCTCGTCCGGGCAGTGAAGCTGGTTGTCGGACTTTGCGGGGAGAATTTCGCCGAGGCGGCATCTGCAAAGTGCAGGTCGAAGCCACCCAACTCACGGTGTATCGAGAGATTGGTGAGCCCATTCCCGAGCTTGAAAACCAGCGAGATACAACTGCTATTACCATTCCCCTCGACCAAATTATTGCTGTGGGTATCCGCTCTTGGAGTGTAGGTGGGGGTGGGTTGCTCACAGGGTGGGGAAGAGACGATCGGGCTGTGATGACCGTTAACTATCTCAGCAATGAGTCGCCGACCGACGAAGCGGATTACCGCACCAATGCCTGGAGCATCATTAGCGCTGCCGATGATGGCTTTCCGCTGGCTGAACAACTGATGCAACTGTCGCCTTCGTCACGGGCGGAAGCGATCGCCCTCCAGCTATCCACCCCGACAGGAATGCCGCTGACTGGGGCCGCCGCGATCGCCCAACTCTTAGATACCCAGTCTTGTCCGCGTTGCGATTTACGCAATGCAGAGTTGTCGGGCGCAAATTTAAGTGATGCCAATTTAGAAGGGGCTAATCTGGAAGGAGCCAATCTGACAGGTACAGATTTGGGCGAAGCCTATCTGACTGGAGCGAATCTCAATCGGGCTAATTTGACCGGGGCCGATCTGAGATCGGCTCGATTGCCACTGACAACGCTGGTTGAAGCCAATCTTCAAGATGCCAATATCAGCTTTGCCGATTTGCAGTGGGCCGATTTGCGATCGGCAAATTTGGTTAACATCGAAGCCGAATTAACGGAAATGCAAGAAGTCAACCTGAGTCAGGCTGATCTGAGTCAGGCCGATTTAGAAGGGGTCAACTTGTTTCGTGCCAATTTGGCAGGGGCTAACTTGACTGAGGCCAATCTCAGCGATAAAGCACCTGAAACGCTTCCTACGGGTGGTTTGATTGGACTGGCTTTATTTGGCCCAACCGTCATTTACCGTTACGTCACAGATTTGAGTGGTGCCAATTTGCAAAATGCCAATTTGACGGGGGCTAACCTAGAAGATGTGCTGTTTGTTAATGCCGATCTCAGCAACGCTAACTTTACAGACGTTGATCTCGGTGATACCGATTTAAGCCGCGCTATTCTATGCGGCACAACCATGCCTGATGGCTCCCAATCTGCCCAAGGCTGCCCCTAGTAAGTCTGTCCCTAGTGCTGCGTCTTGCTGCATCTTGCCATGAAGGGCGATCGCTAGATTAGAATTTCTCTATGCGTGATCGTAAACTCTTCAATAGCAAACAGTCATCGTTACATAACTCTACCAACGCCTCACCGACCGACCGACCGACTCGACATCCCCATCGCGACCTGCCGCCATCGTCTGCGCCACCGCCTCAGCGCCAGACCCGATTTTGGGACATGATGGCCAATACGCCCAAGTTAGTGAGCTTGGTGTGGCAGGCGGCTCCGGGTTTGTTTTTAGTGACCATCGCGATTACGCTGACGGCAGGCTTGGTGCCTGTGCTTCAGCTCTATGTCAACAAGCTGATTGTTGATTATGTCCTCAGCCATGTAGGGCGATCGCCAATTCCTTGGGGGGCGCTGCTGGTGCTGATCGGGGCGGGGCTAGTGCTGACGATGGTGCAGGGCGGCTTGGGGCAGGCTAAGGTCTATAGCAGCCAGGTGCTGAACGACCGCTTTACCCTCTATGCCAACGATCGCCTGTTGCAGCAGGCGACGCGTCTGGATCTGGCCCACTATGAACTGCCTGAATTTTATAATGCGCTCAACCGGGCGCAGCAAAGCGGCAGCAGCTATCCGGTGCGGGTGCTGGATACGATGACAACGACGGTGGGGCTGCTGGTTACGTTTGCAGGCTTGATGACGCTGCTGCTGCGGTTTAGCCCGCTGATTTTGGTGCTGCTGCTGCTGACATCGCTGCCGGTTTTTTGGGTGGGGGTGCGGTTTTCGCGCAAGCGGTTTTGGATGTTGCGTAACCAAACCCAAAATGCACGGCTGGCGGACTATTTGCAGCGGATTTTGGTGACCGATAGCTTTGTCAAAGAAGTGCGGTTGTTTAACTTGTCTGATCATTTACTTGACCAGTGGCGCACGATTCGGACGTTGTTTAACCAGGAGTCGGCGGCGCTGGCGGGGCGGCAATCGTCGGCGCGATTTTGGCTGGGGATGTTGGCCAACCTCAGCTTTTATGGAGCCTATACCTGGGTGGTGGTGCAGACGATTCGCGGGTTGATTAGCATTGGCGACTTGACGATGTATGCCGGGGCGTTTCAGCAGTCGCAAACGGTGATGCAAAATGTGCTGCTGAATGTGGCCACGGTCTATGAACAAAATCTGTATGTGTCGCAGTTTTTTGAATTTCTCGACTTTCGACCGACGGTGGTCAGCCCGGCCCAGCCGCGCCCGTTTCCGCAGCCGCTGCGCTCAGGGTTAACGCTGCGCGATGTCACGTTTACCTATCCGGGGGCGATCGCGCCTACGGTGCAAGACCTCAACCTGCACGTCCGTCCGGGCGAAAGCATTGCGCTGGTGGGTGAAAATGGCGCGGGCAAAACCACGTTGCTGAAGCTGCTGACCCGCTTTTATGACCTAGAGCAAGGCGACATCCAAATCGATGGGATCTCGATCAAACACTTTGATCTCGCAGAACTGCGCCGCAATATTGGCGTCGTGTTTCAAGATTTTGCTCGCTATAACCTGAGTGTGCAAGACAACATTGGCTTTGGCGATATTGAGCAGCGCGACAACCTAGGGCGGATTACCCAAGCGGCGGCGGAAGCGGGGGCAGCAGCGATCATTGAGCGGCTAGAGCGCACCTACCAAACGATTTTGGGCAAAACCTTTCCCGACAGCACCGAGCTATCGGGGGGGCAGTGGCAAAAAATTGGGCTAGCGCGGGCGTTTATGACCCCCGCCCAAATTTTGATTTTGGATGAACCGACCGCGGCCCTTGATGCGATCGCCGAATATGACCTATTCCAACGGTTTCGGCAGTTGACCCAGGGCAAGATGACGTTTTTGGTCAGCCATCGCTTTTCGACCGTCCGCATGGCCGATCGGATTGTGGTGTTAGAGCAGGGGCGCATTGTCGAGGTGGGCAGCCACGATGAGCTAATGGAGCGCGACGGGCGCTATGCAGAGATGTTTAACCTGCAAGCATCAAGCTATAACGCCTGACGATCGTGCTCTTTGGCTAAAAATTAGGGCAAACGTAGGTTGGGTAGAACATAGTGAAACCCAACAGATTCAAGGGTTTCGTTGGGTTACGCTAGCGCTAACCCAACCTACATTAGATTTGACTGCTAGGACGGATACCAAATGGCCTCGATGGTTTGGGCGACTTGTTCGGCCTGCGATCGCCCTTCTGTGCCCGTTTGGTCGAGCAGCACCGTCACATGCCCCAGCTTGCGGCCGGGTCGCGACTGCGATTTGC
>DATNOW010000425.1:0-2632 GCA_036703515.1 Chroococcidiopsis sp. | reverse complement strand
AACAATCACCCGCCCACGCGAGCCGTGACGTTTCTACTCCTCGAAGATCCATAACTTAGAAAATTAGATTGATTTGGGTTGAATAGTGGTCGCAGACTCAAACAGTCCCAAGACCGGATTACGTTTAGTATTGCGCAATTTTTAGAGAATACGCCCTTCACCCTTGGTGCCTTTCCCCTTTGCACCTTTCATGAGCCAACCGCAGGCGGGCAAGATGCCCGCACCACGTTTTCACCCTTTACCCTTTACCCTTTGATGATCCAATCGCAGGCGGGCAAGATGCCCGCACCACGGTTTTTACCCTTTACCCTTTACCCTTTCTTCCTAACCCACCGCCACCAACGGACCGGTTTTAGCCCGGATGCTTTCGATCAGGTCGTATAACCCGTCCTGATTGAGCCGACAGCTAAGGGGATGGGCGATCAGCCGGGCTGTCGTTTCAAACAGGCGATCGATTTCAACCAGATTGTTTTCTTTGAGCGTGCGCCCAGAGGCGACCAAATCGACGATCGCCTCCGACATCCCCGTGATCGGTCCTAGCTCTACCGAGCCATACAGCGGAATAATTTCCACCGGCAAATCGAGGCTATCAAAATATTCGCGAGCGCAGTTGACAAACTTAGACGCCACCCGGCAGTGGGCCGGTAGCTCCAGCGCCGATTGATAGGTGCCGGTTTTGACCGCCACCGACATCCGACAGCCACCAAACCCTAAATCGACCAAATGCGCCACCTGGGGCTGCTTTTCGCGCAAAATATCGTAGCCCACAATGCCCAGTTGCGCCTGCCCATACTCGACATACACAGGCACATCGTAGTTGCGCACCAGCAGCGCCTTAGCCGTATGGCTGGTATCCCAAATTTCGAGCTGGCGGTTAGATGAATCGAGAAATGCGCTAAAGTCTAGCCCGACAGATTGCAACAAGCGAATGCTGTCTTCGAGTAAGCCGCCCTTGGGCAATGCAACGGTAATCATGAAATGAACTGCGTTTTGACGCGTTTTGACGGTGTGCAGAGTGAGGTGTGGGGCGATGGGCGCAATGCGCACCCCCCTCCCAAAACATTACTACTAGACGCAGCGCCCTGTGTAAAACTAGCTATGCCAATCCACTAACCATGCCAATACTTGTAGGCGGAGTAGGCCATGGTGACCACGCCGGTCACGATCGCCGATTCATCGACATGAAACTGGGGATGGTGGAGGGGATAGTTGGGCTTGTCGGCCGCGCCGACGCCGAGACGAAACATCGTGCCGGGGGCGTGTTCGAGGTAAAGGGAAAAGTCTTCGGCTCCCAGGGATGGCTCTAGCAAGATCTGGACGCGATCGCTTCCCCAGGCCTCTTGGGCCGCGGCCTCGATGATTTGGGTCAGGGCCGGATCGTTCTGCACCGAAGGCACACCGCGCCGATAGTGCATTTCATAGCGTGCGCCATAGGTGTGGCAGGTGGAAGACACGATTTGTTCGATCCAAGCAGGCAGGGCCGCGCTGGTTTCAGGGTGGAGCGATCGCACTGTGCCTAACATCCGCACTTGGTCGGCAATGACATTGGGAGCCCGCCCGCCGGTAATTTGCCCGATGGTGAGGACGACGGGGCGCAGCGGATTTTGGGTGCGGCTGATCGCCTGTTGCAGGGTGGTGATCACCTGGGCCGCAATCCAGATCGCGTCGATCGCCTCGTGGGGGCGGGCTCCGTGCCCTGATTCACCAATGATGCTGATTTCGAGATCGTCGGCCGCGGCCGTGAGCGCCCCATAGCGGATGCCCACCGACCCACCCGGAATCGTCGGGAATACGTGGGCCCCAAACACAGCGCTGACATCTTTCATCACGCCATCTTTGACCATCCAAGACGCACCGAGGGCCGTCTCTTCGGCCGGCTGAAACAAAAACCGAATCGTCCCTGGCAGGCGATCGCCCAACTGGGCCAACACCATCGCCGTGCCCAAACCCACTGTCGTATGGACATCGTGCCCGCAGGCGTGCATGATGCCGGGCTGCCGCGAAGCAAACTCCAACCCCGTGCGCTCATGGATCGGCAGCGCATCCATATCGGCCCGAATCGCCAGCAGGCGAGGATCGTCATCGGTACCCAACAGCTCCGCCACCACCCCCGTTTTACCCACCAGTTCTTGCACCCGCAGCCCGCAAGACGACAGCACCCCCGCCACGTAGGCAGCCGTTTGATATTCCTGACCGCTCAGCTCAGGATGGCTATGTAGATGTCGGCGGATTTCGATCAGTCGAGGGGCAAGGCTATCGGCAATATCTTTGATGCGACTCAGCATGGGTTTGGCAATAACAAACAGCTAAATTCTGGGATAGCTAACTGGGCGATCGCGAACTGGCTAATGGCTAACTGGGCAATGGCTAATTGGATAACGATAAATGCGGTAATAGCCTATTCTGCGGTGTAGACACAGGTGTAGACACAACTATGATTCAGAATACGCAGTTTATCGGGTCTTAACATAGGCTTAACGGGCTTAATCGTTAAATGCAGCTAGATGAAATGCAGCTAGATGCGATTAGATGCGATCGCCACTCTACGCCCTTTACCCTTCACCCTTTCCCCCCTCCCCGGTTGGCGAGCCCACCAAACCACCCACCCACCCTCGCTCCCTCCCACCCTCCC
>DATNOW010000424.1:0-2401 GCA_036703515.1 Chroococcidiopsis sp. | reverse complement strand
GACCGACATGGCTACGGTTTCGAGGTCTGAAAGCCCAGACTGGATGGCGATCGCTCCGAAGCTCATGGCAATTGGTAAAAAGCCAGCCACGATCCCCAACCCCCGACTACAGCCTCTCAAAAAATCACTCATCGTCAATTTTCATCGTCAATTTGGCTAATGCTTGCTTAGGGGAATCGTCTTGTGTCGGGCTGGGTTCGTGGAAAATGATCCGTGGAGAATTTAGTCGTGGAGAATTTAGTCGTGGAAGAGCGCCCGTGAAGAATTACCTAGGGAGCAGTAAGCCGTAATCGGGTGTCAGAATAACCCGAGACGGCAAAGCGCGATCGCCAGACAGCTCAGTAAACCCTGATGGTCGCTTTGATACATCCCCCACTTGGGTGAAGGATATTGGACGATCAAGGCAACCCACCAGCGGAGGGCTATACCCATTGATGCTGTTCATAAAAAAACTGTAGACATAGGCATAGGCTGCAGCTTTTTTCTGTGGGGCGGGTACTATTGATCAACTCTAGATGCTAATAAGCGCTACCATCTATAGCTCACCGTATTTCGCAGTACTTAGCTTTTTTTCAATTCAGTGGTTTTGCACAGAGCGTTGCAATCACAGCGTTGCAATCACACAAAGCCCGACTTGGCCATTCCTGAGCGGATGTTTGAAAAGTCCTGCTATGGATAGCAAAATGTTTCAGGCCGTATCTGGCTATGGCAAGGATTTTAGTTGTTGGCGATGAATTAGCGGTAGCAGTCGGCATCCAACGCGACTTGGAGGCTTCAAAGCATTGTGTCGTTGGCTGTCTAGCCTTAGAGCCTGATGTAATTGCCGCTATCCTTCAGATGCAGCCCGATTTGGTTGTTGTTGACTCAGGGCTAGGTGCTGAACCCGATCAGAGCATGAGGCTCCAGCGCTTTCGCTTGGCGATCGCTAGTCCTACGATGCTCTTCCCGATGGTGTTCTTAATCGATGGGGCGTCACCGCTGCCGGTGGCGATCGCCAGCGTTGTTGAGGGTGCTGTTGTGTTGCCCAAACCCTGGGGTGTGGCTCAGCTTCTAAGTGCGATTGAGACGGCGCTGGCTAGCGCTGAGCCGGTCGTGCGCGATCGCCTGCCTGATCTAGACCCGGCCCAAGCGCCTGAGTATTTGCAGCACCAGGCCGACCACTATCGCATCGTCGGGGCGATCGCCCAGCGGATTCGGCAGTCGCTCGACTTAGACAAAATTCTCAATACTACGGCTCTCGAAGTGCGGCAGCTCTTGCAGGTCGATCGGGTGATTGTGTATCGGTTTGAGCCCGACTGGAGCGGCTATGTCATTACCGAATCGGTCGAAGCACCCTGGCCCGTGATGCTCGGTCGCAACATTACCGATCCCTGCCTGTCGCAAGAGCAGTGCATTATTCCTTACATGCAGGGGCATATTGCCAGCCATGGCGATATCTACACGGCGGGGCTAGCCGAGTGCTACACCAGTTTGCTGGGGCAGTTTGCAGTGCGGGCCAATTTAGTCATTCCGGTGATGGCTGGCGCACAGCTATGGGGGCTATTGGCGGCTCAACACTGCCAGTCGCCGCGCCACTGGCTGGAGTGGGAAATTGATTTGCTGCGGCAGTTGTCTAGCCAGATTTCGATTGCCATCCAGCAAAGCCAGATGTACCAGCACACCCATCTCCAGGCCCAGCGTCAGCAGATCCTCAACTGCATTTTGCAAACGATTCGCCATTCCCTTGACCTGCCGACGATTTTTCAAGCGGTGGTGAACGATGTGGGCGTGCAGATGCAGATGGAGCATGTCCAAATTACGCAATATCTGCCCGAACGCGAAGTGTGGGTAGTCCGCGGGGCCTATAGCCAAGCGCCCCATCAGTTTCCAGCCGATACAACCTTGGAGATTGCCGATCGCGGCAATCTGATTGCGGCTCAGTTGAAGTTGGGCAATACCGTGCAGTTAGCGGACGCTAGCTTGGCCACTGATCCGGTCAACCAAGAGTTAGCCCAGACTTTTCCGGGGGCCTGGCTGATTGTGCCGTTGCAAATGGGTGATTCAGTGTGGGGATCGCTGGGGCTGCTGCGATATCCGGCTCCCTATGTTTGGCCAGAGTGGCAGGTGGAATTGGTCAGGGCGATCGCCGATCAGCTGGCGATCGCCATCCAACAAGCCGAGCTTTACCGTCAGGTGCAGCGCCTCAATAGCGATTTAGAAAGCCAAGTGCAGATCCGCACCACTCAACTGCGGCGTGCCCTAAGCTTTGAGGCGGTGCTAAAGCACATTGCCGATCAGGTGCATGATTCCCTGGATGAAAATCGGATTTTGCAAGCGGTGGTAGAAGGGTTAGCCAATGTCCTGGGTGTCGACTCTTGCCTCACGGCGGTGTATGACCCCGGTGCTGCCAGCTACAGCGTCT
>DATNOW010000423.1:0-5494 GCA_036703515.1 Chroococcidiopsis sp. | reverse complement strand
ACGGTCAAGCCATCGACGTTGGCATCGTTGGGTAGGTATACGCCTTTGCATGACCAGTCGTCATCGGTTGCTTCGCCGGCTGGTAGTAGATAAAGCACCTGTGCGAAGGTTGCGGTTGATTGTGGGGGCAGATCGCCATAGACAGCGATGGTTTGGGTTGTGTCGTTGCGGCAGATGGTGTCGGTGCCAGTCTCCATAATATATTTCTGGTATTGCAATGCTGTGAGCTGTTGCTGTAAGTCTGCGGCGCTCATACCTTCGGGTAGGGTATTGCTTGCTTGGGCTTGGGTGAGATTGGCCAGTGATTCTGTAATGGCAATGTAGTCGGGGTTTTGATCCACCGGGGCGCGATCGGCTAGGGCCGGGCGGGCAAGGCCGAGATTGACAATGAAGACCAGTGCAATCAAGGCAGTTTTTAGGGCAGTTTTTAGGGCAGTTTTCAGGGCGATGCTCGAAGCAACTTTAATCGGGTTCATGGTTTTTTCCTTCTTTTCTACAAATGTCTAAAGCAGTTCCGCGAAACCCAGCAGTCGGTAGGTTTTGCTTTCAATCAAGATAAACAGGCCAAGACCAATCAAGACAAAGGGCACAAGGGTATGGCCATAGCGGGTTAAGACATGGGCGATCGCCGGAAATTTGGCCAATCGATAGGCCACACCGCACCACAGGGCAATCAATACGCCAAACACACCCAGGGTTACGCCCAATTCTGCTCCATTGAAGCTGGCAAACAGGGGCACATAAATGCCAATGTTGTCGCCCCCATTGGCAATTGTGACGGCAGCGACGCTATAGGTTTGGGGGGGCAAAAGCTGAGAAATCCCCGATAGGAGCGATCGCCGCTTGGGGTCGGGACCCAACGCATCGGACACAAGCTGAACATCTTCGCCTTGCTCGTCTGCACTCAACCAATGCTTGATGCCAATAGCAATCGGCAGCAAACCCAATAGCCCAATCCACTCGCGGGGGATCAGCAACCCGCCAAAGAAGCCGGGCAGGCTGGCTAAAATCAAGGCGGCAAAGCCCAGATATTGCCCCATGACCATGTGTTTAGGGCGAATGCCAGCATTGAGTTGGGAGAAAAAGAGCATCAAGATCACAATGTCATCGATGTTGGTGGCCACAAAAGCAGTTGTTCCCGTCAAAATGGCTTGTAAAATCCAGCCCATGGTGAATCAATCAATTCATAACAATGTCCTCAATTCTCCTTGACTTCGGGAATTCCCAACGCCGGAAATGCATTGGGCGATCGCCCAGCACCGCGCCACAGGTGCAGCGTAAACAGTCCGCTAATCAGCAGCGTCAGCACCGCTAGCGCCCGATTTTCTAACGTGTGGCTGTCGATCAAAATCAAAATGCCCAAGCCAATCAGCACAAACGGCACCAGTTGATTGCCGTAGTGGGTGAGGGATGTGGCGATCGCCGGCAGTTGCATTAATCGATAGGCGGTGTAGCACCACACCCCCACCAGGGCAAAAAAGACCGACAAAATCGCGGTTAAACTTTGGGCATTGCTGCTGGCAAACAGCGGCACATAGATGCCAATGTTGTCGCCCCCGTTGGCAAAGGTCACAGCCGCGACGCTATAAGACTGGGGCGACAAGATGCTTCCCCACCACGATTGCTCGCCCTGGGGAGCCCTGTCATCGGCCGGCGGCTCATCACCATCGGCGGGCAGCAAACGGCTGATGCCGATCACGATGGGTAAAATTCCCAGCAGCCCAATCCAAGGGCGCGGCAGCAGCAGACTGCCAAAAAAGCCCGGTAAACTGACGGCCACTAAGGCGGCAAAGCCTAGATATTGACCTGCAATAATGTGCCGTTTCTGAAACGCTGCATTCACCTGAGAGAAAAACAGCAGCAGAATCAAGACATCGTCTAAATTGGTGGCCGTGAAGGCTGTGAAACCCGTTGAAATTGCTTTCAATAATTCAGTCATCGGTAGCATTCCTCAATCGTCGTGGGAAGCGTTAAATTGGGCCGTCGTCACGGTTACAGGGTTAAGCACTGCAAACCGATCGTGCATTTCGTTAATCCGTTGTTCCATTACCCCGACCAAGCGGGGCGATCGCGTCCGCTGAATTAAAAACCAGCCGCAGGTGACGCTGAGATAGAGCAAAAACAGATAGGGAAATAGGTTGTAAGGCGCTTCAGGTACAGGAAACAGAGTGCTGCCGGGAATGCCGACGCTGCCCAACACGGGCAAGCTCATAAAGCCGACGCCTAGGGCCGAAAACACCAAATCGCGCGATCGCAGCTGCTTGAGCTTGCGGAGGTAAACGGGTGCTGCAATCGAGATCAGCACATAAACCGTGAGAAACCCATAGCTGGCGATCGCCCCCAGGTAGCCCATGCAGGCAAAGATTGGCACACCCGCCATCGACAGGGCGGCCGGGATCAAAAACATCAGCAGCGAACACAGCGTTACCGCCACGTGGGGGGTGCGGTTAAAGCTATGAGCCTCGCCCAACATAGACGGGAACAAGCCGTGGCGGGCCATGGTAAAAAACACGCGGGATGCCGGGTTGATGCTGCCCAAGACGCAGGCAAAAAAGCTAAACAGAGCGCTAAAGGCAACCAAATCGCCCAAAAATCCTAACCCCACCTGATGGGCCAGAAACCCCAACGGCTCTTCGCTGGTGGTAATGGCCACCCCCGCCTGGTCAAATCCCAAAATTTCGATGTAGGCCGTCACCATGAAAAACAGCCCCGCCATAATGGCACTGCCAATCACCGCCCTGGGGATCGATCGCAGTGGATTTTTGGCCTCATCCCCAAGGGATGTCGGGCTTTCAAACCCCGAGAAGGCAAAGAGCACCAGCACTAGGCCCATGGCAATACCGCCGGGGGTGGCATCGCGCAGGGTGAGCTGCGACCAGTCTAGAGCGAAGCCCGTGTGCATCCAGATGATGGCGGCTAATCCTAAAATCAGCACAATCGAGGCTCCCTCTAGCCACAGCATCGCCATGGCCGAGAGCTGAATGTCTTTGTAGGCGGCATACCAGGCGATCGCCGCCCCTATCGCCAGCAGGGAAAGCGTTGAAACATGAATGCCCAGATGGCCGAGCAACACATCGCTAAAGTTGGCAAATCCGCATAAAACCGACATCCCGGTAAATAGATAAGCCAGCACTAAACTCCAGCCGCAAATCACCCCAGCGGTCGGGTTCAAGCCCTTAGCAATGTAGGAATAAAGCGAGCCGGGCGAGGCCGAACGGCTGGCAAACTGGTTGATATTAATGCTGACAAACAGCAGCCCCACCATGCCGATCAAAAAGCTGAGCCAGGTGCCAGAGCCCGCCAGCGCCACAATGAGACCAAGATTGGAAGCGGGAATAGTAGTGGGAGCAATCACAGCAAAGGATTGCGCTAAAACTTCTCCGAAGGGAAGGCAGTCAGGCTTTAAGCCATGCAGACTGCGGGTAGCTTTGGATTGAGATTGGTTAGCCATCAGGCAAGTCCCAGTAGTGCGATAGGGTGTGAAGCGCGATCGCTTCTCAATAAATGGGTTCTATTTGCCCTAACAAGGATCCGTTGCGAGGTGCATATCCCTCAATCTAGGGGTAGCTATTGATAGAAGCAAATACTCTTTTTTGTCAAAACGATAAATTCAATTTATCAATAGCTCCAAATCATAAAAAAGCAGAGGTTCAAAATAGATTGAAGAATCTAAAACCCTGAATTGCTAAGCTTTTCCAATTCCGCATTTCTCCTATCGGAAATAGAATCTTTCTGATATAAATTTTGATCGCATTTCGTAAATTGCTGACTTTAGCAATAGTTAAATAATGAAACAATGACAAAAACCATCAAAACTGAGCCGATTAAAATACCGATAATTTTCTAGCGGGCTAGCCGACTTCTAAGCAGGCCGGTCTAATTAAATCTGCTCTCTAGCCGCACTCAACCCGTTGTAAAGCATGACAAATGACGGGCGATCGCCTAAAATACTGTAACTCGATAGAGTTTTAGGTGTTTTGAGCGCGCAGCACGGTATCGTTAATGACCCTTGAGCAATTGCGAATTTTCTTGGCGGTTGTTAAACATCTCCATTTCACCCGTGCGGCCGAAGAACTTTACATCACTCAGCCTGCGGTTAGCGCCGCAATCAGCAGCTTAGAAAAAGAATATGGCGTGCGCTTATTTCATCGCGTCGGGCGGCATATCGAAATTACCGAAGCGGGCAAATTGTTGGCCACCGAAGCCCAAAAAATTTTCGATCAGGTGCTTTCTACTGAGCAGGGTTTGCGGGAACTGAACGGCATGCAGCGAGGAGAATTGCGGCTCGGTTCTAGTTTGACCCTCGGCAATTACTGGTTGCCCGATCACATCAGCCGTTTTAAGCAGCAATATTCGGGGATTACGGTGCACTGCACCCTCGCCAACGCCGAAGAGATTGGCGACGGCACGGCCTCGGGTGTGTTTGATATTGGGCTGGTCACCGGCAGCGTCAAACCTTCTCTGCGAACGGTTTTGCGGCAAGAGGTTGTGGGGAGCGATCGCCTCCAGATCGTGGTCGGTAAATCCCATCCCTGGTATAAAAAAAGCAGCATTACGGCCCCCGAACTGTTGACGACCTCCTGGATTATGCGAGAGTCGGGTTCTGCCATTCAGCGCGTCTTTGAGGAAAATTTAGCCCAAGTGGGCATTGATCCCCAGCAGCTTGATGTGTATTTAGTTTTGACCAGTAGCGAAATGGTGAAATCGGTCGTAGAGCGCAGCCAAAGCGCAGCCGCGGTTTCCGAGCAAATGTTGAAAAAAGAGCTACAGTTGGGCACATTGCGCACGGTCAAAGTGCTCTATCCCCAAGCTAACGGCAGCTTAGAAGCGCTGGATATGATTCAGCCGATCTTGATGTTGATGCATCGCGATCGCTTTCAAAGTCGGGTGGCGATCGCCTTTGAGCAACTGCTGCTAATGCCCCTAATCAGCGCGGCGATGTAGGCGGTAGGCCCATACCCTGCTGAAGGAGGCGGTTGAGATCCACCACTTTGGTTGTGTCATTTCCCATAATTACCGGTAGGCTGCCATTCCACTTATCGATCGCCTGCTTTTGCAATAGCTCCGGTGTCAGCGTTTCCTGCAACAATCGCTGCGCCTCGGCATCGCCCTTGGCCAAATTAACTTTAGCTTCTGCTTCCTTGATCGCTTTGAGCGCTACAAATTCAGCTCGTTTTGCGTCTTGTTCAGCAATTTGTTTGGCTTCAACGGCGTCACTAAACCGATTAGAAAAGTGAACATGCACAAGCGAAATATCGTCTACATCAATGTGATAAGGCCTTAAACGAATCGTCAATAGTTGATCAACCCCAGCTTTCACTTCACCCCGCCGCGTAATAATTTCCTCGGCGGTGTATTTGGCCATGACGGCCTTCAACACTTCTTCGACGGCCGGGTTAATAATGCGCATCACGATCGCCTGCTCATCGCCAATTTGTTGAAAGCTGCGGTTTACCTCTGTGGGCACAATATGCCAATTTAAGGAAACGTCAGT
>DATNOW010000422.1:0-4687 GCA_036703515.1 Chroococcidiopsis sp. | reverse complement strand
AATGCGGTCGGTGGCGACAATTAACTCCTGCCGTTCGAATATGCCATAGTGCTTGACCAGCAGATTTAAGCGTTCACGGTGGGCTCGCTCGATTTCTAAGATGGGCGCTTGTTCCATCTGTTGAACGAGCGGTTCAGGGATGCGGCAGATGCCGATCCGCTTACTTTCGGCTTCGATCCAGATGGGGCGATCGCGATCCATCTTGGCCCAGCGTAGCCCAACTCGGTTTTCAAACTGTTCATTGCTGGGCTGGGGCGGCAACCCGAGTGCGCCGTAGCTGCTGCCGCGATGTTTGGCTAGGTGTTCGAGGTCAAGCACCTGTTCGCCTTGGGCCGCGAGGGCAGTGAGAATGTCGGTTTTGCCGGTGCCGGTCATGCCGCCCAAAATCAAGATCGGCTTAACTTCCTGCACAGCCGCCATGGCCCATCGCCGAAAGGCCTTATAGCCGCCTTCTAGCACCGACACCTGAAACCCCGCCAACTCTAGCACCCAGGCGATCGCCCCACTGCGCATGCCGCCTCGCCAGCAGTGCAGCCGCACCCGGCGATCGGGGGCGAGGGCAGCGGCCTGGGCGATAAACCCAGCAAACTTGGGACCGGCGATCGCAAACCCTAGCTCAACGGCCGCGTTGCGCCCCTGCTGCTTATAACAAGTTCCCACCTGAGCCCGTTCGTCATCGCTAAACAGCGGAAAGCTAATGGCTCCTGGAATTCGGCCCTGCTGATATTCGGCGGGGCTGCGTACGTCGAGCAGCACCCCCGGCACATCCAAAAACTCTGTCACCGTCAACACACTGGCCATGGTTGCGTCCCGCTAGCTCCTATCCCGCTAAATCGTGTCCTGCTAAATCGTGTCCCGCTAAATTCTGTCCCGCTAAATCGTGTCCTGTCGGGCGATCGCCTCTTTATCTCAGCATACCGGGCGCAGGAATCCTACGGGCGGATGACAACGGCCTGATAAAATACAGGCGTAAGTATTTCTAACTATTCCTCTAACTATCACTATGTCTACAGAACCAACTCCCGCCGCTAGCACCGTGGGTGCCGATGCCATTGATGTCGCGATCGCCAGCGGCATTGACTTTGACGGCAGCCCGATTCCGCAGGCTAAGCTCGACCTTTACACCCAAGTGATGGCGCTAGAGGCGGGTCGTCAGCGCAGTGGCGTGAGCAACACTATGCGATCGCGCATCGTCCGGATTGGGGCCAAGCATATTCCCCAAGAGCAGCTCAACCAACAGCTGGCGGATGCTGGTTTTGCGCCCCTCAAAGACAAAGAGATCGCGTTTTATTACGGCGGCAAATAAGGCCAATCAAGGGGAAGGGTAAAGGGGGAAGGGTATTTTCTGGCGAGTGCTTGAGGGCGACTCGGGTAGAAAGTTGCGCGATTTACATCGCTTCCATCCGGTGAACCTGAAACTCTTCTTCTAGAGTGGGCGGCTGGATGTCTTCTTGGGCGAGGGTTTGCAGGTCTGACAGTTTGGCTTGCAGGCTGTGGATGCGGTCGTTGAGGCGATCGCGAATGCCGCTTGACCCTGAGGCCACACAGGAACGGCAGGCCTCGCCATAGACTTTGCCCTGGGCATCGTAGATCACAGCGAGCAAAAGCTGATTGCTTGGGCTCCTGATTGGCAGTGCTTTGTGCCCACAGATGGTGCAAAAAACAGGGGCATTTCCGATATAGGGGCTGCGCTCCCAAACGATCTTCACGGTTTACCTCGCGGTGAGTTGAGTGACGGATGGGCCGATATCGGCGCTAGGTTATTAGCACAATCGACGGTTTAGCGAGCTGCCTATCGGGTTGTCTGCCTAGCTGCTTGCCTGGGCGTCGGTCGGGATAGACTTGACAGAATTTTATCGGGCAAGCCGGCCCTAGAGTGTGATCGATGCAGCAAATTGGGCCCTGTCTCTGAAGCCTGCACTGGCTAATCGAGATGCCCATATTATTTTCTCTTAAGAGTGTGATGAAAATAAGTGCTGCGGTGTCATTCTTGATCTCAGTATTGCCGTTGGCTAGTCTATCTAAAGCGATCTCCCGTGGATAATTTCCCGTGGGTAAACTCCTATTGGTGTGCAGTTCTTTATTGGCCTCACAGGTGCGGTGTACAGCTTTCAAACGTTAGAGTGTTGGTTTGAGGCGTTGGGCGATCGCTACGGTTGCGCTCAGCCCTTATCCGATACTAGTTCACCCCTATTTTGCGTGCTTGATCCCGATGGCACCCTGCTGCAGTGCAGTGTGACGTGGCAGGTGGTGATGGGTTGGGAGCTGTCGCAGTTGCGATCGCGCCCTTGGCTGATGTTGGTGCATCCCGACGATCGCTATGGCAGCCATCAACAGCTCCAAACCCTGGCGGCACGGGTTGGGCCGCCCTTTTGCCTATTTGAAAATCGGATGCTGTGCGGGCATGGGGGCGATCGCCTGCTGCACTGGCTGCTATTTTTGGGACAGGATGGCGTGATCTATGGCATGGCCCGTCCGGCCCTCAAAGAGCGCAGTCATCCTGAAGAAGCGTTGCAGCATCTCAATGCTACCCTCGAACAGCAGGTGCAAGAACGCACGGCTGAGTTGCGGCAAGCGTTGCAGTTTGAGGCCTTGCTCAAGCGCATTACCGATAAGGTGCGCGATTCCCTCGATGAGTCCCAAATTCTCGATACGGCGGTGCGGGAACTGGCCCTGGCCCTCGATTTATGCAGTTGCGATGCGGGCATCTATGACCTAGAGCAAGGGCTCTCGACGATCGCCTATGAGTGCGTGCGGCGGGATGTGCCCTCAGCCTTGGGCTACGTCACTGCAATGGCCAACTATGCCGATATCTATCGGCTGCTGTTTCAGCACCAGCCGCTACAGTTTTGCTTTATCGCCATAAGTAGCAATGCGGCGCGTGAAACGGCTAAGCGTTTTGCCACCTTGGCCTGCCCGATTGTGCAAGACCAGGTGCTCATCGGCGATTTGTGGCTCTATAAGCCCAGAGAGGCAGGCTTCTCTGAAGCTGAAATTCGACTGGCTTCGCAGGTGGCCAACCAATGTGCGATCGCCCTGCGGCAGGCGCGTTTGCACCATGCGGTACAAAACCAGGTCAAGCAGCTAGAGCGGCTGAATCTGCTCAAAGACGATTTTCTCAACACCGTTTCTCACGAGTTGCGATCGCCCCTGTCAAATATCACCATGGCCACCAATGTCCTAGAAGTGGTGCTCAAACAAGCTGCGCTGCTGGAAGGGCGCGAGGGCGACGCCACCCGCTATTTCCAAATTTTGAAAGATGAGGTGCAGCGCGAAACGGAGTTAGTCAACGATTTGCTTGACCTCGCTCGGCTGGATGCGGATGTTGAACCCCTGCTGCTGACGACGATTTCTCCCCAGCTCTGGATTCCCCACATTGCCGAACCCTTTGCCGAGCGCGCCCAGCAGCAGCAGCAGACCTTAGAGCTCGATCTCGCTGCCGATCTGCCGCTGATTTCCACCGATCTGGCCGATGTCGGCCGCATTTTGACTGAGCTATTGCACAATGCCTGCAAATATACCCCGCCCGGTGAACGCATTGTGGTTTCGGCGCGGCTCGATTCCCTGGCAAGTTTCCCCCCTTTGTCGCAAGCGGTGGTTGGGTTTTGCCCACTGCCCCACCTGCCATGTTCAGCGTTGGTGCTGCGCGTTAGCAATACCGGGGTGGAAATTCCAGCCGAAGAGCGCGATCGCATTTTTGAAAAGTTTTATCGCATCCCCCACCATGATCCCTGGAAGCATGGTGGCACGGGGCTAGGGTTAGCGCTGGTCAAAAAACGGCTAGAGCGCTTAGGGGGCACGATCCAAGTCGAGTCGGGCGATCGCCAGACTACGTTCACCGTGACGCTGCCGATGCCGCCCTGCTCTCCTTCTGACTGATGTTCTTGAGTCCGCCCCTACCGGCCGCCCCTACAGCCGTCCTTCGATATAGTCGAGGGTGCGCTGCTCTTGGGCGGCGCGGAATAGCTCATAGGTAACGCCAAACTCTACCATCTGCCCGATCCGCTGCTCATTGGTGCTAAAAAAGGCGGTGTAGTCTGAGACGTAGGCCGCCTGCTGCAAGTTGTGGGTGACAATCACCACGGTCAACTCCTGCCGCAGCGACTGGATTAATTCATTAATTCGCATGGTGGCGATCGGGTCGAGGGCAGAGCAGGGTTCGTCCATCAGCAAAACTTCAGGATGAAGGGCGATCGCCCGCGCAATACATAGGCGCTGCTGCTGCCCGCCAGATAGCGCTAGGGCATTACGCTTGAGCTGATCTTTGACTTCTTCCCACAGCCAGGCTCGGCGCAGCGATTCTTCTACCCGGTCATCGATATTGCCTCGATAGCCATTTACCCTTAGCCCTAGCGCAATGTTGTCATAGACCGAGTTGGGAAACGGGTTGGGGCGCTGGAACACCATGCCTACCCGGCGGCGGACGGCCGCTGGATGCAGGGTCATTAGATTTTCGCCAGCCAGGGTAATCTGCCCGCTAATTTTGACGCCACGGATCAGATCGTTGAGTCGATTAAAACAGCGCAAGATCGTGCTTTTGCCGCACCCCGACGGGCCAATAAAACTGGTGACCTGATGTTTGTGGATGTCCAGGTTTACCCCTTGCACGGCAGGGACACCCTGGTAAGACACGCTGATGTTGCGAGCAGAGAGGATGATGTCGGAGGAGGTGGTCATGGGGGAGAGG